>JBEKQR010000160.1:0-9086 GCA_049519515.1 Candidatus Korobacteraceae bacterium | reverse complement strand
GCACCTTCAGTGTGGTTCGTGAGTTAAGAACGAACTCGGGATTCGCTGTTGGATTTATGTAAGCCTCCTTTGAAGGGGCGCGGCTTTGCTGGGGTGCCTTGAGCCGCGCCGAAAAGATGGAGAATGCAAACGGGCCTTTAGGCCCTGAGGCATCGCCCTCAGCGGCTAAAGCCGCCTTCGTTAGCCGCTCCAATCGGCACGCCTGAAGGCATGCCCTTTCAAAGCTATGGATTGCAGCAACTGTGGTATAGCCATAGTCGATCCGCCGCAAGGGGCCCCATCAGGTGCTGGGGTTGTGTTTGTGTGTTTGATGGGACTGGAGTGGTGTAGTTAATGGAGAATACAGGCAAGGTCTATCTGGTCGGCGCTGGTCCGGGACATCCGGAGCTGTTGACAATCAAGGCCGCGAACCTGATCAAGACCGCCGACGTCGTCATTTACGACCGGCTGATTCAGGAAGATGTGCTGGCGCTGGCCAAGCCGACGGCCGAGCGCATTTACATGGGAAAGCCCGTGGGCCGCCACGATTCGCGCCAGGATGAAGTCAACGAGTTGCTGGTGCACAAAGCGCGCGAGGGCAAGATGGTGGTCCGCCTCAAGGGCGGCGATCCCTTCCTGTTCGGGCGCGGCGGCGAAGAAGCCGAGTACCTGGCGGCGCACGGCATCAGCTTTGACGTAATTCCCGGGATTTCCTCCGCCCTTTCCGCGCCGCTGAGCGCCGGCATTCCCGTTACCCATCGCGAATCCTCGTCGGCGGTGGCCATCGTGACCGGCCACTTCTGCAGCGGCGTCCGCAACCGCGCCCCAACAGACGCAAAAGCGGCGACCGTCGGGGACCCCGGTGACTCGGTCGACTTCGCCGCGCTCGCTAAAATTCCCACCCTGGTTTTCCTGATGGGTGTCCACGCCGTCGAGCAGATCGCCACCCGGCTGGTGGCCGAGGGCCGCGACCCGCAAACGCCGGCAGCCATCATCCAGATGGCCTACTGGCACGACGAACAGGTGGTGACCGGAACCCTGGAGACGATTGCCGAAGAGGCAAAGCTGCAGGGAGTAAAGGCGCCCGCAACCCTGGTGATCGGCGAAGTCGTCAAGATGCGCGACCGGCTCAAGCAGGCCAAGCGCGAATTGCAGCGCCACGGCGTCTCCGACGCCCGTTTCAGCCCCGGCCCGTCGCCGCAGGAGTTGTTTCGTCTGGCCACCGCCGGCGTCGGCAGCCAGTTGCTCGGCTGGGCGATTTCCGCCGGCGTCTTTGAGGCGCTGGAGCGCCCCAAGACCGTCTGCGACTTGGCCAGGCAACTCCACGCCAGCCCGGAGGCGCTGAACGAGGTGCTGCAAACGCTGGTCGCCCTGGGTCTGGTGGAGGCGCGTCCGGACGGTTACCGCAATCTCGAACTGGCGTCGCTCTACCTGCGGCGGAACTCGCCGCAATCGCTGGTGCCGGCGCTGATGTACGAGGTGGGAGAGAGCTGCGACGCCACTGCACTTGACCGCTTTGCCACCACCGGGCAAAAGACGTTGCGTCCCGACCACGCGGCGCTGCACTACCACGCCTGCGAGGCGCTGGCCCGTTATGCCGCCCCGGCCGTGCTCGACCGCATCGACCTGAGCGCGCGCCAAACCGTGTTGCTGGCCGGTTGGGGAGCGGACGCCTATGCCGGGCTGATTGCCAGCCGCTGGCCGCAGGTACGCCTTACGGGCGTCAACCCCGCGCTGGGGGAGCCGCTGCCGCGGGCGAGCTTCGACGCGGTGATCATCTCCGGACTGCTCGGCTCGGCCACGCGCGAGGAGTGCGAAGAGGTTGTCTCCCGCGCCGCCTGCCAACTCAATCCCGGCGGGGTGCTGATCGTGCAGGATGACCTGCTCTCGGTGGGAGCCAGCGTTGCCCCCGAGGTCGCCCTGGCCCGGCTGGCGCGGCGCGTTACCAATGGCAACAGCGCCGAGTGGTCGGTGGAACGTGTTTCGGCCCTGCTGGAGAAAGCGGGCTTGCGCGCCGATTCCAATCCCCTGGCCGGCGCCGGAATGTTAATAATAAGCGAGAGTGCTAATTCATCTTCGCGCGAGCCGCTCGCCGAAAAGGAAACGGCGGCGGCGCGCTGAACAGCCCTGGTAAGCGCAAAAACGGCGCTCGCTGGGGACCCAGAAAGAGAGGAATCATAAAATGACCGAGCTTACAGCGGAAGTGGTTGCGGAAGAAATGTATAAGGTTGTTGCCGAGGCACAGGGCAAGAAGAATCTGAAACCTGGTGACGTCACCAAGGCCATGATCGCCAAGTATGGCGATGCCTGCTCCAAGGATCTCTGCAAACATGCCATTCGCATCCTGATCGACTCCGGCCGCTGCACTTACAGCTATGTCGGAGGGTCGTACATCGTGTTGCCGCCCAAGGCGGATGGCACCCAGGCCTGAGGGTAGCCCAAGTGGTGAGTTTCACCAATATGCGGCGGCTGGTCATCGCCGGAATGGCGGGCGACTCTGGAAAGTCGATCGTCTCCATGGCCCTGCTGCGCGCCTTGCGGGCAGTCCCCGCTTCCACCTCGGCAAACGCAACCACGGCGCTTGAGAGGGACGCTGGCGTCGAGGTGCGCGCTTTCAAAAAAGGCCCGGATTACATCGATGCCGCCTGGCTTTCCTTCGTCTCGGGAGCGCCGGCGAGGAACCTCGATAGCTGGCTAATGGGCTTCCCCGGCGTGGTGGAATCCTTTGCCGCTCACGCCACCCGCACCGGCTTCAACCTGGTGGAAGGCAATCGCGGGCTCTTCGACGGATCGGATGCCGCCGGCACGCACAGCACGGCGGAGCTGGCCAAGGCGCTCGCGGCGCCGGTCTTGCTGGTTGTGAACGTCACCAAGATGACGCGCACGGCGGCGGCGCTGGTCATGGGATGCCAGCATCTCGATCCCGGCTTGCGCATCGCCGGCGTGGTTCTGAACTTCGTCGCCAGCAAGCGCCACGAGAAGGTGGTACGCGAGGCCATCGAGCAGGCCTGCGGCATCCCCGTGGTCGGGGCCATCCCCAAGCTGCGCAGCGAGGCCCTGCCGCAGCGCCATCTCGGGCTGGTAACGCCGGAGGACCATCCGGCCGTCGCCCAGTTGCCCGCCGCGCTCGATGAGGTCGCCGCTCACCTGGACCTGGCGCGGATAAAAGAAATCGCAGCCGATGTTCCCGCCCTTCCCGCGCCTGCCGCAACTCCGGCAATGGTGGAACGGGCAGAGCGTGGATCCGCCGCTTCACCCCAGCAAGCACAAATCGAGCGCTTGCCGGGCGGCCCGGTTCGCATCGCCGTGCTGCGCGACGCTGCCTTCAGTTTTTACTACGAGGACAACCTGGAAGCCTTGCGGCAGGCAGGCGCGGAGTTGGTGTGCGTTTCAGCTTTGGACGACCCCGCTCTGCCGCGCAACGTGGATGCCGTCTACATCGGCGGCGGCTTTCCCGAGGTGCATGCGGCCAGGCTGGAAGCCAACGCCAGCTTCCGCCAATCGCTGGCCCAGGCAGCCGGGCGGGGGTTGCCGGTTTACGCCGAGTGCGGCGGCCTGATGCTGTTGTCGCGCGCCATTTGCTGGGACGGAAAGCGCCATGCGATGGCGGGTGTTTTGCCCTTCGAGGTGGAAGTCGGCAGCGCGCCGCAAGGCCACGGCTACGTCGAGATGACCGTCGATGCGGCCAATCCCTTTTACCCGCTGGGAACCATCCTGCGCGGACACGAGTTTCATTATTCGCGCGTCTCTGTGCTGGCAAGCGGGGCACTTCCACCCCAGCAAGCGCAAGCACCGCGCTTGCCGGGGGCTCCGGCTGCCGGGGATGCGAGCGCACTCAAGACCGCCTGCCTGGTCCGCCGTGGGACGGGTACTGTCAGCGGCTCTTGGGGCAAGCGCGATGGAGTGCTGGTGAAGAACGTTTGGGCCAGTTACACGCATCTTCACGCCAGGGCTACGCCGGAATGGGCAGCCGCAGTCGTCGGACTTGCCCGGCAGTATCGCGCGCGCAATTCGGCGGGCCTGGTGGAGTTGGCTGGATGAGACGTACGGGGCGTTGTGGTTTTTGATTTGCGGAAAAATGGGGTGAGACGGGTACCGCTACCGGGAGTTCTTCCTTCAATCTGCAATCAAAAATCTGAAATCTGAAATGGTTGGGGGTATACATGACAGCCTTGGTTTTCCTGCTGATGTACGCGGGCGTAGTGCTGTTCGTAGCCGGGTGTATTGGCCGCGTGCTGCAGTTCTCGCGCCAGCCGTTGCATCTTCGCTGGGAACTCTACCCGGTGCCGCATGAGGCCCCGGAGCGCGTGCGCCACGGCGGCTCCTACTTCGAAGAAGCCGAGTGGTGGAAGAAGGAGCGCCGCCCGAACCTCGCCGGAGAACTAAGCTTCATGGTTCCCGAAATGTTGTTCTTGAAGGGCCTGTGGGAGTTCAACCGCAAGCTCTGGTATCGTTCCTTTCCGTTTCATTTCGGACTATATCTGATGATCGGCGCGGCCGCTCTGGGCGTGCTGGGCAGCGTTCTCGGCGCTCCCGGCGCGGCCTTGCTGTTGCTCGCCCGCCTCTGCGGCTGGATCGGTCTGGTACTGACGGTCCTGGGCGGCGCCGCCCTGTTCTGGCGCAGACTCACCGACCCGGAGCTGCGCAACTACAGCGGGGTCGGCGACCTGGTAAATGTCGGCGCCTTCGCCGTGGCTTGTGCCCTGGTGATCCTGGGCGCCCTGACCGGGGCCATGCCGCCGCTGGCCGCCTTTGCCCGCGCCCTGCTCACCTTTGACACCTCCCTGCAGTTGCCGGGCGTGGCCGCCGCCGGACTCATGCTGGGCGCGCTGATTACCGCCTACGTTCCCTACACGCACATGGGACACTTCGTGGCCAAGTATTTCACCTACCACAATGTGCGCTGGGACGACGAGCCCAACAATGCCCGCATATCCGCCAAGGTGGCTGAGTACCTCAGTTACCATCCGACGTGGTCAGCCGCGCATGTCGGCGCCGACGGAACCAAAACCTGGGTGGATGTAGCCACCGCGAACCCAACATTAACCGCGCCAGCGGCACCCGCCGGCAGCGCCAAGGGAGCCCCGGCAGGCAGTGCGACCACCAGCCCAGAGGTGCGCAAATGAAAGACGTAAATATCAAAGATATTTCGCGGCGCGATTCCCAGCCACTGACTGAGCTGCAAAAAAGCGACTTGAAGCCGTTGCCCGTCTTCGGCCCGCAGGACGGCCCCGCGCTTGCCCCGCTCAGCGCGCAGAAGACGGCGGCATGCGAGTGCGGGCTCGACGGCACTTGCGCCCTGAACCTTCCCAAGCCCAAGTCGCGGGAAGAGGAAGACGAGCTGGTCAAGAAATTTCTCTCCGGCGTCGAGAAGCTGTTCACCAAAGAAAACAACTGGACCTTCCTGCAGCCGCTGCTGCTCACCATGGAGCACTGCACGCGCTGCCAGACCTGCTCCGATTCCTGCCACATCTACGAGGCCAGCGGGCGCAACGAGCTCTACCGGCCGATCTTCCGCAGCGAGGTCCTCCGCCGCCTCTACTTCAAGTACGTCAAGCACGGCGGGCTGATCTCGCGCTGGCAGCGAGGCGACATCGAACTGAACTGGCCCATGGTGGCGCGCCTCGCCGAACTCTCCTACCGCTGCAATCTCTGCCGCCGCTGCGCCCAGACCTGCCCCATCGGCGCCGACAACGGCCTGGTGGCGCACGAACTGCGCAAGATTTTCAGCATGGAGATGGGCATCTCGGCCAAGGAGATCCATGACAACGGCTCGATGAAGCAGCTAAAGACCGGATCGTCCACCGGCATGAACCCGGCGGCGGTCAGGGACAGCATGGACTTCATCGACGGCGAGATGAGCGAAAAGACCGGCCTTGACGTCCATACGCCCTGGGACGTGGAAGGCGCTGAGTACCTCGTGATGCACAATGCCGGCGAAATCCTAGCTTGGCCGGAAAACCCCGGCGCTTTCGCCGTCATTCTCAACGCCGCCGGCGTGAGCTGGACGATGGCTTCGGAGAAGGTAGCCTACGACTCCATCAATTACGGCCTGTGGTATGACGATGCGCAGTTCGCGCGCGTCGCCCTCAAACACGCGGAGTGCGCCAAGAAACTGAAGGTGAAAAAAATTCTGCTGGGCGAGTGCGGCCACGCGCACAAGGCGCTCAGCGTTATCGCCGACCGCATCCTGATCGGCGACATGAACATCCCCCGCGTGAGCGCCCTGACCCTGCTGCGCGACCTCATATTGAGCGGCAAGCTCAGCCTTGACCCCTCGCGCAACGACTTCCCGGTCACCCTGCACGACCCCTGCAACGTGGTGCGGCTGATGGGCGTGGTCGAGCCGCAGCGCGAGATCCTGCGCCACATCGCCCCGAAATTCCGCGAAATGGAGCCGCACGGCGTCAATAACTACTGCTGCGGCGGCGGCAGCGGCTTCGCCATCATGTCGCCCAACAACTTCACCGACTGGCGCTTCCAGGTCTCCGGACGCAAGAAGCTGGAGCAGGTGCTGAACGCCTTCGGCGATTGCCTCGATCCCTCCATTCCCAAGTACGTTTGCGCTCCCTGCAGCAACTGCAAGGGCCAGATGCGCGACCTGTTCGCTTATTGGGGCCTGTGGGACAAACACAAGATACTCTACGGCGGCCTGGTGGAGCTGATCGTCAACGCCATGACCAACGTCAAACCCGGCTTCCTGGAGTGGGAGTGGCACTAAGGATTTAAGATTTTTCGATTTTTGATTTCAGATTTAAGAATCGCACAGGTGCCCCACCCTTAACGTGGGTGATCCATCCTTAACATGGGTGCCCCACCCTTAGCCGCCGCTGTTGCGGCTAGGGTGGAGTTTTCTGCTGGGTGCTAAGTGCCCCAGGTTCCGCGCCGCCGAGAAACTCTTTTGAGACAAGCTGTGCAGCCTGGGTGGGTGTGTCGCTTGCAGCAAATGACTCTTTCGGCAGTTCGGCGCTAACCTGGGGAAGTTTCTGCCCCAGGCTAGAACGTCTTCTTCCGCCGCCATCTCTTAGGATGGTCATTGGGGAAGGTCAGCCCGCTGGCTGTCAATTGCAAGTCCACCATCAACTTCGCCAGCTGAATAGCGCAGCTATACCCCTCCAGCACCGGAATCTCCCAACCCATCGCGCACAGACGCTTCTGCACGAACGGCTGCAGCCAGAAGGTTGCCGAGCACCCCATCGTGAGCACCTCCGCGCCGTCTTCTTCGATGGCTGCAACCGCTTCTTCTACGGCCGCCTCAACCATTTCACACTTCTCGCCGCGCAGCGCCTTGTTCCTTTGCCCACGGGTGCTCCTCTCGTCAAGCTCCTCGCCCGGGCGTGGCAGCGGAAAGTTGATATTGCGTATGGACGCGCAGCGCTCCGTGAATCGATGCTGAATAACGAGGTTGTAATAGAACATGTTGTGCACCTCGCAGAGATCGATCACGCTGAACTTGTTGCCCAGCATGGTGGCGATGTGCATCTGCGCGAAAGCGCAGGAGGCAACCGGAATGTTGTACTTGCGGGCGACTTCCGTCGATTCCAGAAAGCCCGGCTCGCCGCCGCCCAAAAGCACTATGGCGTTGTACTTGCCGCTTTCGCACGCCTGCCGCACCAGGGGCACCCGGGCCACCGCTGCCAGGCCAAACTCTTCACGCGTCAGCACGGGCCAGTTTCCATAACCGGCAATCGCGCCGGGATTGAAGTCCCACTCGACGTCATCCAGCACGTGCTTGATGTTGCCGAAGTTCATGATTCGCGACTCTTTCGGCCCCTCGACCGGAACATGATGTTCATCGATATACGGCGAATCCTTGGGCAATACGAAGGCGTTGATTAGAGCAAAACGATATTTCTTTCTCTCTTCAACCTGCATTTCGGTTCCTTTCGTCGAGGCTGCGCGGATATTGTTTGCTGCAATCATCCATTTGGCGTTCGCTACTTCCGGGCCGGAGCTTCGATTACGGATTTCTCCGGATCGATCAAAAAGATCCAGATCAAGGCGCCAGTGACCATGACCCCCGTGGTTACAAAGAATGGAGCAACCCAGAAGCCACGGTCGAACAAAGCTCCATAAATCAGCGCTGTCAACGAGGCTGCCATGGCGCCTGCCATGTTCATGATGGCGCTTACCGTGCCGCTGAATTCGCCGCCCACGTCCATAGGCACCGCCCAAGCCGGGCCAACCAGCATCTCCAGCGAGAAGAAAGAGACGGACAGGCACAGGACGGAGATGGCCGGACTGTTGGTCAGCGCCGCCGGGATGACGAACAGGCCCGCGCCCAGGAAGCCGGGGGCGGCCACCAGGCGGCGGGCGAGCTTGGCACTGCCCGTTCGCTTGAAGATGCTGTCGCTGACGCTGCCGCCAACCACGTCGCCGATCATGCCGGCGATCAGCGGCAAGGCGCCGTAGAGGCCCAGGGCCTTCAGCGACATGTGGCGATACTCGCGCAGGTAGGTCGGATACCAGGTTTGATAGAAGTTGGTGCCGAAGAAATAGCAGCAGTAGCCGAGGGCAATGTACAGCATGTTGGGGGAGTGTAGAATACGGCTCCACGGCACCTTCGGCCGTTTGCTGGCGGGCGAGGGCTTGATGCTGCCGTCCGGGTTCACGCCGCGGATGATCGCCAGTTCGGCCTGGTTTACGCCCTTCACCTCCTCCGGGTTGTTGCGGTAGATCAGGTTGAAGAAGAAGGCCCAGACAATGCCGAACGAGCCGAAGACCCAGAAGATCGAGCGCCAGCCGAAGTTGAGCAACAGCACGGCGGCCAGCGGCGGAGTCAGCACCAGGGCCGCGCGGCTGAACAGGTGGGTGATGCCCTGAATGCGGCCGCGTTCCGAGCGGGCAAACCACATCTGCATGCCACGGCTGGCCACGGGAAAGGCGCCTGCTTCAGCCGCTCCCAGGAACAGCCGCGCGCCCATTATCGACCGCATCCCGACAGAAAGGGCGTTCAGCATGGGAGCGAGGCCCACAGCGTACATCACCAGGGTAAGAACTCTTTTTGGGCCGAAACGGTCTCCGAGCCAGCCCACGGGAACCTGTCCCAACGCATATGTCCAGGTGAAGCACGCCAGCACGATGCCCATGGCCGTCTTGCTGAGATG
>JBEKQR010000159.1:0-9132 GCA_049519515.1 Candidatus Korobacteraceae bacterium | reverse complement strand
GGAATTGGGATCGGACTGGCGGGCGGCCTGGGATTGGTCATCCTGGTCTTCGGTTTCAGATTGCAGCCGAGCTCGCCGCCGATTGACGTCATGCTGATCATCATGGCGGTGATCACCATGGTCTCGACCATGCAGGCCGCGGGCGGACTGGACTACCTTGTCACCCTGGCTGAAAGAATCCTTCGCAAGAATCCCAACAGGATCACCCTGGTTGCCCCTCTCGTAACCTACTGCTTCTCTGTCTTCTGCGGTACGGCGTATGTGGCGTTTTCCCTCTACCCGGTGATCGTCGAGGTGGCCTACGATGCCAAGGTCAGACCGGAACGTCCGCTGTCTGTCGCGACCATAGCGGCGACGCAGGCGGTTACGGCCAGTCCGATGAGCGCCGCTACGGCGGTGCTGATCACGATGGTCAGCCCGCGCATAACGCTTGGACAGATTCTCATGATCTGCATTCCAGCAGGCCTGTGCGGTATCCTGCTGGCCGCGCTCTCGGTTTACCGCCGGGGAATCGATCTGGAGAAAGATCCCGAGTTTCAGCGGAGGGTCGCTGCCGGCGAGATTGCGCCTCCCAAGAAGCGCGAAGAGCGCATCACCACCCGCGATGCCAAGCTGTCGGTGGCCCTGTTCGCGTTGGCAGTCATCAGCATCGTGGCGCTGGGTTCTTTCCCTAACCTGCTTCCTTCCTGGACGGTCGCCGGTAAAGTAACCAAGCTTTCGATACCGAACGCCTTGGAGATGGTGATGCTCTCCTTCGGGCTGGCCACGGCGCTTCTCTTCAAAATCAAGCCGGCCAAGATCATCAACAATTCCATCTTCACGACCGGTATGATGGCGGTGGTCGCCATCTTTGGCATCGCCTGGATGGTGGATACCTTCTTCAATACGCACAGCGCGCTGCTGATCGCCACTGTGGGCGGCTTCGTCAAGCAATATCCGTACTTGTTTGCCCTTGCGCTGGTGATAATGGCAGCGCTGCTGATGAGCCAGGGAGCGGCAATTCGGGCGATAGGGCCCCTCGCATTGAGCTTGGGCGTCAGCCCGGCACACATGGTCGGAATGTTTCACGCTGCTTCTGCCATCAACATCATTCCCGGCACTGGGGCCGTGATCGGCGTGGTGTCGTTTGACCGCACGGGCACGACCACGATTGGTAAGTTCGTGTTCAATCACAGCTTCCTGCGCCCGGGACTGATTTCGATCACTACGTCTGTAATTGTCGGTTACCTTTTGGCGTCGATCCTTTTGTAGAAAGAAAAAGTGTTGGAGCGCCGGAGGCGCGGCGCCCGGATTGCGAGGATTAGCAGATGAGAGAACGAGTCAAGGCTCCACCGTCGAAGGTGATTATCGACTACATCATGCGTCCCAGGCTCGAGGCCGACAGCCGGGATTCTTTCGAGCCCCTGATGGACCTGAACCGGGCGCACGTGGTTATGCTGGCGGCGCGGGGAATCGTGCCCCGAGCCGCGGCATCGCAGTTGATGCGTGTCTTCGAAGACGTTTGCCAGGCCGGGACAGCGGCAATAACCTGGGATCCGGCTTTGGAGGAGGTGTATTACAACCTCGAAACGCACATTATCAAAAAGGCGGGGCCGGCAATTGGAGGCCAGATGCACACCGGGCGGAGCCGCAATGATTTGATCGCTGCGCTCACCCGCATGTTCACCCGCAGCCAGTTATTGAACTTTTCCGTGTTCCTGCACGAGTTGAGAAGGGTTCTGCTGGAAAAGGCAGAAAGTCATGCCCATACCATCGTAACCGGCTACACTCACATGCAACCCGCTCAGCCCACGACCTTGGGACACTACTTCCATGCCATCGACAATGCCCTGGAGCGCGATGAGTTGCGTCTGCGACAGGCGTACCAGGCGGCGAATCGCTGCCCACTGGGCGCATGTGCATTTAACGCGACCGGATTTCCGATTGACCGGCAGATGCTGGCAGAGTTGACCGGATTCGACGGCCTGGCCGAGAACTCGATTGACGCGATTGCGTCCCGGGACTATGTATCCCAGGTTCTGGCTGCCCTGGCGATCCTGGCAGTCAACCTAAGCCGGCTCGCCCAGGACCTCTATATCTGGGGAACCGACGAGTTCGGCTGGATCGAAGTGGGCGATGACGTGGCCGCCACTTCGAGCATTATGCCGCAGAAGAAGAACCCCATATCGCTCGAACACATCCGCGGCAAAGCCGCACACCTGATCGGCACGCTCGTGGCAACTCTTACGGCGCAAAAAGGCACACCCTATGGGCATCAGCGCGACGTCTCGTTCGAGTCCACTCATCCTTTAAGGGAGGGATTCGGCGAAGCCGAGGCGATAGTGAATCTTGCGACTGCTACGCTCCGCTCGCTGCAGGTCAAGGCAACAGTGGCGGAGGCCCGAGCCGAAAGCAACTTCTCGACGGTCACTGAGTTGGCGGACGTTATCGTGCGGGAGAAAGGGCTTTCATTCAGGGAGGCCCACGGCGTAGTGGGCGCTGCGGTCAGCGAATTATACGATCGAGGCGGCCGGACGCCGGATTTGAGTCTCGCGCTACTGGACCAGGTTGCGCTAGAACGTCTCGGGCGTCCACTGGGCCTATCCGAGGCTTCCCTCCGGCGCGCGCTATCGCCTGCGGAGAATGTCGCAGTACGCTCCGTGACCGGCGGACCAGCGCCGAAAGAAGTGCTGCGTAGCGTACGGGTAAGCATGGAGCGCTTTGCCGCCGACCAGGCTTGGTGGCGGGAGCAGAAGGAAAAACTGGAGGTCGCACGCCATCGCCTGGATTCTGCCGCGGCCGAACTGACAGGGGCGCAGGCCACAATAAAGCCATAAGCCCCCGCGGCCTGCTCCGCAGCGACAGGGCAGAATCGCGGCAGCCGAATGACGGGCAAACCCGGCCCCAGGAGACGGCACAACCTGAGAACGGAGTCGCTTTCGTTCACAACCTCAGTCGTGAACTCAGCATTCCGTCGCTTGCTAGTTTTGGAATGGATTCCAGCCGCACCGAAGACATCGTCGGCAAATCTACTCGCGCCAGCAGCATGAATGCAAATCCCGTCACCCTCTCCATCGAAGAGCTGAAGGAAGTCTACCTGCGTTCCCTGTAAGCAGGCCCGGAGAACTTAAGAATTTAAGGCTTTTGTCGAACTGATATGACATACAAAATTATTTTCCCACTGGGTATCGCGATTCTTGATGACCCATGTAGGAAGGTACTCGAGCCGAATGTAGCAGTCGGATCTGACCGCGGGAACCCAGCGATAACGCCGCAGCATTACATCGATGTGAGCTAGACAAGCACAGAATGCATGGTTAAGGGACTCTATTGAAGGATCGCTGAACATCCAATTCGGCACTATTCCAGACCGAACTCCTGGCGCCTGATTGTGATCCCGTACGGTCTTTATGTGGCCTGCATGAAATCCCTTGTCGTTCAAAAAGCTCTTGCATTTGCTCCAGATTTGCCTCCTCAGCTCGTCGTCCTGCTTTAACAAAGCAATCAGGGCCGCCACCCTTTTGACAGCGGCAGATTTAGGCTCGGCATTCATTTGACCCAGGTATACACCGTCGCGGAACCTGCGCACGTCTCTGCGTAGCCGCCCGGCGGGTAATACGTAGTCGCTGAAGTCTTGAGCTAGCTGCTTTGTGTGTAACTGTCGCGGACGTGGTTTCACACGTCAGTTACTTTACACTCCCCTGCTGTCGTTCATCAACAATACGCTTTCCTCAAAGCGCTTCTGCGCTAACCAGATGGTCCTTTGATCCTGCAAAGCTACGAAGGCGCGAGAACTTGCTGTCATGGAAGCGAACTAGGCATTTCCGGGATGGAGACTTTCGCGCAAAACCAGCTGTATTTATCAAATAGGTGTTGGTCTCCGGTTCCGTTTAATCGCTCAATGTTTAGAAAAGTGCGCGGAAAATGCACAGTTCGCCTTACGTGGTCAGAGTTGTACTGGAGAACAAGGACTGACTGGCGGAGAGGGGGGGATTCGAACCCCCGGTACAGCTTTTGACCGTACAACGGTTTAGCAAACCGCCGCCTTCAGCCACTCGGCCACCTCTCCGCGGCGGGTTTTCCGTAGTTTAACACGCGCCCCTCCGCTTGTCTGCCACGAAAACCGGAGCGTGAACCGGAGCGCCGAGCCTCAACGCTCTCGCGCATGGTTCGGCATCTGGCGGCCAGGCATGGGACGGCCGAGCTGCCCAGATCCATGCTTGTGATTCGGAAATCAAGGAGTGGTTGAACTTTTCTCGCTTGCGGTGGGGTTGGTTTGTGGGGGCTTCTCCTGCGGATCGCTATCGAGCGAGATGGCCGTCTCCAGTTCCTCACGTATCTGCGTAAGCGGCTGGATCGTTTCTTTGAAATCGGCAACGGAGGATGGGACCAGGTTTTGGGTCTCCGCTTCAAGCTGCTGAAACTCGGCTTCCAGCTTGCTTTTTAACTCATTGCCAAGATTTCTGAATTGGGCGATCTTCCGCGCTATCTCAGGAACCTTCTTGGGCCCGAACAGGAGCAGGGCCAAAATCAGAATGAACATCATGTCCGGCATGAATAAGGAGACCTCGTTGCCCGCATTTCCAGCCCAGCAAGCATCGGCCCTGGCGGCCGCGGTTGCCGCCGAAGGCGATGCCATAAAATCCTAGGCCAGGCGGCCGCGCAAAACAAGCGTCAGGCAAAAATAGGTAATTTGCAATAAAACGGCTCCGGCGGTGGGCCGGTGACATCAGGGCAATTCCTGCTGTAGCTCGGGCGAGAGCGCGCAAAGTCAGTGGCCGGCAATGCGGACGCGGATTGCACATTGGCTTGTGGGCTTCGTGGAATCCGCCATGCCGTTTTTGTCGAGAATCCTTTTGCCTGTATGATCAACGGCAGAAAACCATGAGGTGAGATGGATGAGCGATAAGATCATTCTCACGCTTGCTCCCACCGGCAACGTGCCCACGCGGGAGATGAATCCCAGTGTTCCCATAACCCCGCGGGAAATAGCCGCGCAGATTTACGAATGCTGGAAAGAAGGCGCTGCCGTAGCCCACATCCATACCCGGGACAAAGACGGCCGTCCTACCTCGGATGTCGAAGTGAATCGCGAGGTTCTAGCCGAACTGGACAAGTATCCCGATTGCGACATCATTCGCCAGGTATCTACCGGCGGGCGCGCCGGCAAGAACTACCGGGAGCGCGGCCAGATGCTGTGCCTCTGCCCGGAGATGGCCAGCCTGTCGACCGGCTCATCCAATTTCCCCACCATGGCAAACTTCAACGATCCGGAAACGGTTTCCTTTCTTGCCGGCGAAATGCGCAAATACAAGATCAAGCCGGAGATCGAAGTGTTTGATACCGCCATGCTCTGGAACGCATTCAAGCTGGCGGAAAAGGGCGAGATATCCGCGCCACTGCACATTAATCTGGTGATGGGGGTGCCGGGCTCCCAGCCGGCCACGGAAAAGGCGCTGTTCTACCTATACGATCATCTGCCGAAAGATTGTACCTGGGGCGTAACCGTCGTCGGCAGGGAGCACGTAAAGTTGTCGGTAATTGCCACGGCGCTCGGCGGACACGTCCGCGTAGGTCTTGAGGACAACATCTTCCACAGCAAGGGAGTTCTTGCCACCAATATAGGTCTGCTCCGGCGCATGAAGCAGATCGCGCTGGCCGTCGGCCGCGAGCTGGCTACGCCGGCTGAGGCCAGAAAAATGCTGGGCTTGGCGCCAAAGGCGATTGCATCCGCGCCGTAGCATTATGTTGCCGGCGAACGAACTCACATAAATGAGAACTGCGCACTCTGAAGCGGGGCGCCCCGTAAAAGGGACAACCCGCGTTAATATAGTACTTTGCAGTCGCATGCGGCTTGGGCCGGCATGACCACTGCCGGGGGACTGATCCCCAGCAAACGCCGCAGTTCCACCCCAGCGAATGGAAACGCCATTCGCCGGGGACCCCGGATTGCGTTTGATGGGGTGTAACGATCATGTACGAAGTTACGGTCGAAGAAACGTTTGCGGCGGGGCACTACCTGCGCAACTACAAGGGGAAGTGCGAGCATCCGCACGGGCACAACTATCGCGTTCGCCTGACGCTGGCCGGCCGCGAGCTGGATGGGGCCGGGCTGCTGCTGGATTTCAAGGATTTGAAGCGGGTGATGAAAGACGTGATCGACTATCTCGATCACCGCATGATCAATGATCTGGAGCCCTTCACCGTCTTGAACCCCTCCGCCGAGAACCTGGCCAAGTACTTCTTCGACCAGACCAACCAGCGCCTGAAGAACGGAACCGGCGGCCGCGTCGAGGTCAAGCGGGTCACCGTCTGGGAGACAGATACGTCGATTGCAACGTATTACGAGTAGGAAGAGATTTCAGATTTTTGATTTCAGATTTTTGATTTCATCTAAAACCGCGAGCTTCTCGCTTGTTTTTAAATCGAAAATCAAAAATCAAAAACCTTAAATGCCTAGCCGATGCAGATCATCGAGATCTACAAGTCGCTGCAAGGCGAGTCGTCCTTCACCGGGCTGCCGTGTGTTTTTGTGCGGCTGGCAGGCTGCAACCTGCGCTGCCGCTGGTGCGACAGCGAGTACACGTTCAAGGGCGGAGAAAATATGTCGCCGGAGCAGGTGGCGGACGAGGTTCGCCGGCTGCTGCCCGCCAGCGGCCTGGTCGAGATTACCGGGGGCGAGCCGCTGCTGCAGGAGCGCGAGCTGGTGCCGCTGATGAAGCAACTGATCGAAAGCGGTTATACTTTGCTGCTCGAGACCAGCGGCGAGCGTCCGCTGGCGAGCGTGCCGCCGGCGGTATTCAAGATCGTGGATGTGAAGTGCCCGGACTCGGGTGAAGGCGACAGCTTCCGGCTGGCCAACCTGGACTGCATCGGCAGCCGCGATGAAGTCAAGTTTGTGATCGCTACGCGCGCTGATTACGAGTTCGCGCGCGACTTCACCACGCGCCACCGGCTAGCCATCAAAGTCGCCAACGTCATCTTCTCGCCCGCCTTCGACAAGCTGGCCAAGGGATCGCGGGACGTCTCGCATTGCCTGCTTGATCCGCGCGAGCTGGCCGGCTGGATACTCGAAGACGGGCTGCCAGTGCGCCTGGGATTGCAGATCCACAAGCTGATCTGGGACCCGGCGCTGAAGGGCGTGTAGAGCGATTAGGAATTGGTGTGGAACGCAATTCCCAACCGGGGTGTTTAGCTCGTTTTTGGAATCGTCTTTGTGGAAGCCCACGCCCGATATGACCAACCCTGAACGGGAAAAAGCGGTAGTGGTGCTGAGCGGCGGAATGGACTCCTGCGTCTGCGCCGCCCTCGCGGTCAGAGATTTCGGGGCCAAGCAGGTGGCCGCCCTGCACGTCAGCTATGGGCAGCGGACGGAGGAGCGGGAACAGCGGGCGTTTCGCGACATTTGCGACCGGCTCGGCATCGGGCGGCGGCTGCTGGTGCGCAACCAGGCGCTGGGAGAAATTGGCGGCTCGGCATTGACCGATTCCAGTTTGGCCGTGCCAACCGCAGGGCCGCAGCCCATTTCTCATTCGGCCGCGCCGGCAGCTGGCGCGCATCAGATTCCGATCACTTACGTTCCTTTTCGCAATGCCCATTTTCTTTCCGTCGCGGTGAGCTGGGCCGAGGTGATCGGCGCGGAAACCATTTACATCGGCGCCGTCGAGCAGGACAGCTCCGGCTACCCCGATTGCCGTCCCGAGTACTATGAGGCCTTCAACCGCGTGATTCGCGCCGGCACCAAGGAAGGCAAGATCCGCATCGTGACCCCGCTGATCGCCATGCGCAAGGCGGAGATTGTTCGTCTTGGCGCCGAATTGCGAGCGCCCTTCGAGCTGACGTGGTCGTGCTACAGCGGCCACAGCCGGGCGTGCGGGGAATGCGATAGCTGCATTCTGCGGCTGCGCGCCTTCGCCGCCGCCGGGATCGAGGACCCAATTCCGTACGAGGCGCAGGCCGCGGAGAAACCGAAAGGAGCCACATAAGGCGCAATGGGTCAATTTGAATCCCATAGATGCGGGTGCCCCACGTCCCGCCCTGTTTTTGGGCTGACGTGGGACCATTCCCCCAGGTTAGCGCCGAAAAGCACGGCGCGGAACCTGGGGCACTCATCCAAATTGCCCCACTACTGGATAGAGAGAACATGAAAGCGTCCACCCACGAACTTGCGGGGCGGCCAGCGCCCTTGCCCGCTGGCGCGCAGAGCGTGCTCTCGTTTGCGGAGGCACGCGCCGTAGTCGAGAACTACGCCCGGCAGCTCCGGCCCGCAGGTGAGGAAAAGGTCTCGCTGCCGAGGGCGCTTTCGCGCTTCCTGGCGGCGCCTATTTGCGCGGATCGCGATCTGCCGCCATTCTCGCGCTCCACCCGCGACGGTTTCGCGGTGCGCACTGCGGACCTGGCCCAGCTCCCGGCGCGGCTGAAAATCGTGGGTGAGATCAAAGCCGGAGCCCCGCCGGACGCCATCATTCGCAATCTGCTGCCCGGCGAGGCCATCGCCATCATGACCGGGGCCCCCGTTCCCGTGGATGCCGATGCGGTGCTGATGCAGGAGCATACGACGGCCATCGGTGACGGCCTGATTGAAACATCGCGTTCGCTGGCGGCCGGCGAGAACATTGTTCCCAGGGGCGCCGAAGCCGTGGAAGACCAGGTGCTTCTCAGTCCCGGCGCGCGGCTGACGCCGGCCCGGCTGGCGGTTGCGGCCACAGTTGGCTGCGCCAGTCTGAGCGTTTACCGGCGTCCGCAGGTAGCTGTGCTCACCACCGGCGATGAGATCGTGCCCGTGCACAGCTTCCCCGGGCCTACGCAGATTCGCAATTCCAACCTGTATTCGCTGGCCGCGCAGATCGAACTGGCGGGCGGGGAAACGGTGCCGCTGCCGGTGGCGCCAGATGAGCCGCGGCGGCTGCGCGAGCTGGTCGCCACCGCCCTGCAATATGACCTGGCCCTGCTGACCGGCGGAGTTTCCTTAGGCAAGTACGACCTCGTCGAGCAAGTGCTGCAGGAACTCGAAGCCCAATTCTTTTTTACCGGCATCAGGATTCAGCCCGGCCGGCCCCTGGTTTTTGGCGATGCTCCGGCGCAGGGGAAGAAGGCGCGCCAGACTACAGTGGCAGCCCGCGCCTCGGCGTCCCTGAAACCCAAGCGCATCCA
>JBEKQR010000158.1:0-9143 GCA_049519515.1 Candidatus Korobacteraceae bacterium | reverse complement strand
CCGGAGCCGAAGATGGCCCGGATGAGGGCGGGATTTGCGGCGGTGTAGGCGGCTACCAAGCCGGTGGTAGCGAGCCCGCCTGCCATCCATCCATAAACACGGGTGATGAAAGTGCGCTCCGCGATGATCGACTGCGAGAGCGCATAAGGTGGATTGCCCATGGTAGCCATCGTTTCCTCCTCGTATTCACCCTACTACGCAGTGGATATAGTGTACACTGCAAGCTGACTGGAACCCCCGCTGTTCATCCAACCCGTCCGCGAATGGATCGGAAACTCCGGCTGCGCTCAGTTGTTCCCCGTTCGGGACCGAAATCACAGCCAGTGAGTGGGGCGAGGGTGTGATCCGAGTTTTCAGGGCTGGAATGATTGCGTCAGGGCGTGTGCGAAGGTCAAAATGTGAGTCGGATGAAGCCGGTGCACCGTGTTCGGCGATATAAGTTCCATCATATCAACGACTTCGTGATCTTCGTAATTATTGATGCTTTGTGTTCACTTTTGACCAGTTTTCGATATTGTGCACATCGATAATTCCAACCGCCAAGGTTAGGCGCGGGAAATAAGGGCTGAGTTTCGGCTTAGGGCGCAATGGGGAGTTAGCTTGGCATGGCTCATGTAGTTTCGGTGACTTCGGCGCGAGAAGTTTCGCGGCTGCCAATTACGTATAACGCTTTGGAGCCGTACATCGACGGGCACTCGATGCACGCACATTACGCGGCAAACCACCGAGTAGGAGATTTCCATGGTCTTCAAACATCCCGTCTTCGCGGAGAAAAAAGAGTGGAAGACTCCAGCTAACCACGCCCCTCCGCACCCGGTTACAGTTCATAAAGCGATGGTCGGTTCGGCAAATATTGGCACGTCACCTGAACATAATGCCGCATTCGTTCCCCGCGCTTTCCTCGCCAAACTCTCCACAAATAAAAGCGAACAGCAGTACTGGGATAATGAAACCGTCTTCTCCCAGGGGGACGCGGCGGACGCGGTATTCTTCGTCCAGAACGGCAAGATCAAGCTCACGGTTGTATCCAGGCGTGGCAAAGAAGCCGTCGTTGCCATCCTGCCGGAAGATAGCTTCTTTGGCGAGGGCTGTTTAACAGGCCAACCATTTCGCATGTCCACCGCTAAAACAGTCGAACTAAGCACCATCATTCGGGTGGAGAAGCTGGTCATGGCAGGTCTACTCCATCGGGAACCGAAATTTGCCGAAGGCTTTCTCGCCTACCTTCTTTCCCGAAGCGTTCGCATGGAAGCGGACTTGGTGGATCACCTCTTCAACTCCAGCGAAAAACGCCTCGCTCGACTCCTCCTGCTGATGGCCAATTTCGGACAGGAATCCAAGCCGACACCGCTCATCGCTAAAATGAGCCAAGAAACCCTCGCCGAAATGATCGGCACAACCCGCTCGCGTGTCAGTATATTTCTAAATAGGTTCAGGGACTTGGGCTTTATCGACTACAACGGCGGCGGCATGCACGTTCACAGTACACTCGTCAGCGTCATGCTACATGACTAGAGCTTGTTTCAAAAATAGTGCTTTGAAGGAGCGTGGCTTCGCGGGGTCCCCAGCAAGTCCGCATTTGACTTGCTGGGGTGCCTTGAGCCACGCCGTCCAGAGCCAACAAAAATGCGGGCTTTAGCCCTTGAGGGAACACGCCTTATTCCCCGGGAATGTTTTTGAAACAAGCTCTAGTGGCCGTTCACGACATAAAGCTGCCCCCTACAACAAGAATAAGAAACTAGACCACACCGTCCCGGTGACCACAGAAAGGTGTCATTAATGCGTTCAGAGATCGTTTTTGAAATGTTACGTTCGACAAACCGTTTTGCGCTTTGCCATCTAATGTTCAAAGCTGTGCGCAAGCTTCACAAGCCCAGTACTAGGATTCAAGAAACGGCGAATAATGCGCTTCGGTTGCTTGCAGGTGCGGGAAGGCAACAGAAGTCAACGAATCAGGGAGACGCTTACGCGTCGGCCGGCCTCGAAGTAAATCGGGAACAGGAAGCGATTGCATCTTAAACACAAGAGACAGGCATGAGATAGAACTGCACAGCATCGCACGAGAGCCCTCCATACACTGCCGGCCTCAAATCAAGAGGTACGTCTCTTTGATGTTCGCCAACCACTCGACTCGTTGGACGATTCCGAGATTATCTCCGGCGCGACGATAATCCCCCCAGAGAATGCAGGACGGGAACATGAGCTAGTTTGACCAGACACCTTTGTCTTTGAATTGTTAGGATCAGTTAACTCAGGGAGTAGAAATACACCCTGTGATTGGCTAACACAAAGTAGTAATCGAGGTTCAAAGCATGTTAAAGAAAATGATATTCGCAGTATTAGGTCTGGTCATTGTCGTCGGCTTGGCGTTGCCGCCTAAAGCCGAGGCGGAGGTTGCCGTTGGAATCCAAATCGGTGGAGCGCCAATAGTTGCATTTCAAAGTGGCTACCATGAAGGTTACTACTATGAAAATGGCTATCGCTACCAGAGAGATTCTCGCGGATACAGACACTATGACCGTGCATACGGTGGACACCGAGACTGGAAAAATGACCGCGCCCACCAGGACGGAAACCATCATGACGCGCATCACCCAGATGGCGACCATCGCGACTGGAAGCGATAACGGAGATCACAACAACAACCACGGCCACGGGGACTAGCAGTCTGGTTGCGTTTGCCCTCTCGAATGACCGATTGCGCATCAGCAGTCGGTCATTCGAGGTACAGAGCCATCCGCAGTGCCGCCAACGTCAACTCAATATCTAGAGCCCAATCGACCACCCGCAGCAAGACTCACCTTCCAATGCCCCCGAAATCGCGGCCAAGGGTCGCCAATCCGGAAGTAGTCATCACATCACCCGGTTGAAATTGCATTTCGGCAAGTATCGGTGTCAACGAGTGGCAGATTTGAGTTCCGAACTGATTTACTGCCAAAGCGAGCAATTATTTTCGCGCTTGTACGCTGATATCCAACACGGAAGCGTCTATTGTGCCGACTCAATCTCAAAGCCCCACGCCTCAAGAAGACGCTCGGGAATGTATTTTGAGTTCTTGTTGCGCCGCGCCCACTCGCGAAGACGAACTGAGCGGATGCACTGATCAGGTTGCAGCTTGAATTCGCGAACAATTAGCTCGAATTCGCTGATGGTCGGAGTCACCGGCCCATATGGGACTGGCTTGCCCCAATTAGGATTGCCGCGCATCTTTGCCATAAATTCAGTTCACTCTCATAGCGTCCAGCGTTTTTTTAATTTACCAAGCGCAGAGAAGAATGTCTGTCCACTATTGCTCATATAGTCGAAAGCCGCCGGGTGTGGCACGAGAGACACGGTTCGTAGTCGGAAGATGTACTCATGCGTCGCTTCCACAACCGGAACCATGAGTGATTGGCGGATGTTCGTCTGCGCCGGAGTACCGCACCCAAGCTGGAAAGAGCAGATAACAGCAGCCATCACTGGCCGGGCCAGAGGGCAAAAAAGGAAGAGCCGGCTACGCTAGCGGCCGGCTCTCTGTACGATTAACGAAACATGGTTGTGCTTCGATTACCGAATTTTGGGCAGTATAACGGAGCTGATCGTGGTTCCGATCACCTCACCCGACACGATCAACTCGACGCGTCGATTCTGTTGACGGCCTTCGGCTGTGTTATTTGACGCCACGGGTTGGGTTTTGCCCAAACCCTTGGCTGTCATAGAGGATCCTGGAATTCCTTGCTCCGCCAGATAGCCTCTGACCGATTCTGCACGTCTGTCCGATAGGCCCTGGTTGTAGGCATCGCCCCCAACGTTGTCCGTGTTGCCTTCGATTCCCAGCTTGAGCCCGGGATAGGCGAGCATGATGCCGCTGATCTTGGCCAGCTTTTCACGCGCCAGCGGACGCAGGGCGTACTTGCCCGTATCGAAGAGAACGTCAGACATGTTGACGACCAGCCCGCGAGCGGTATCGCGAGTCTCGAGGATGGTGTTGAACTGCAGCAGCAATTGAGCGCGGAGCTCTCGCTTTTCACGCTGGGCTTGCTGGAGCTGCTCGTCCGCTGAGGCGGCGGCAGTTGCGGCTGCGGCGCTATTCCGCTCGGCATCAGCCTGGGCAGCCTGTTGCTGCTGGAGGGCATCAGCCTGGGTCTGGCGCTTCTGACGCTCGGCCTCGTCACGTGCTCGCAGGGCGCTAGCGGTGTCAGCCTCGGCGCTGATTGCCTTAGCCTTGGCATCGGCTTCGCGATTCGCTGCCGCCACGGCTTCGGCGTCAATGCGCTCAGCTTCCATGCGCTTGACCGAAATCTCGCGAGCGTCTTCCGCCGTCTGTACCGCTTCGCGCGACACTGAAATCAGCGACTTCTTGTCGATGTCCTTCCTGGTAGCGTATCCATCTGCCTGGTTCATGAGGCGGACTGCATTCTGATAGCTGTCGCTGGCGTACCTCTCGGCTCCTTCCGATTGGGCGATGCGCAGCGCGTTGCGAGCCTCAAAGAATTCCAATGGCAACTTGACATTCATGAGGACCGGATCGAAGTTGTAGCCCGTGGGGATGTAGCCGCCCCGTTCGAGGAGCTCATATTTGGCGTTTACAGGTTGGGTAGTTCCCACCGTATCTTCGCGAATTACATTTTCGAGCACGACCACGTTGCTGGGACGCCGCACGGCATAATAAGGTTCCGCAGTGACTATCAACGCGAATGCCTGAAGGTCCGTGGTGACATCCAGCTTGCTGCTCTTTCCACCCACCATCAATTCACCCAGATTCACTGAGCGGCCCTCGGGCGTAATCGCCCACATGACATAGGTTAGGTACTCATTACCAAAACCCTTGGGGCTCTCCAGTCCGTGAAATTCGACTTCAATTGCGACATATCCCTTCTTGCTTTGCACTCTGGCTTGGGCGTGGGCTGCGGGCATCAGTTCCGTGCCCTTGAACCCCAGCGTCGTCGCTCCGTTGTGGGACCGATAATTCACTGCCTGTATGGTCCGGCTGACTACAGTCACCCGGTAAGATTGTGGATCGAGGGGAGACATGGCCAGGGCGCACGTCCCTATAACCATCAAGGACGTCGCCAGGAACATTCGTGACACATTCATCGTTAGTTCTCCTTTTCGATTGTTATCTTGGAGGTTCGTCAGACTAAAATACTGAGCAGGATTGACCAGCAGATCTGCTTTCGGTAGAACTTTGCGCAGGCGCAGCAATTTTGTTTGCTAGCGCCTGCCTTCAATCCCCGGATGCCCACCGCCCTGCTCGGCGATGGGCTTAGGCTGCCGCCGGGCTGGGCATTTTGGAACATCCTCAACACCCTCACCCTGCGACAGTCACAGCCGATGCGGAGACGACATCGCCTCTAACATTCCCCTTGTTTGTGCTAAAGCCAGCTACAACGAGATGGTGACAGCAACCCCCTGGCCCGGATACCTGGAGTCGTACATGTAGTAACCGCCATCAACGTATTCCACGTAAACGTTGTCGTTTTCATACCAGTCCGCCGCCCAGTCTTCTGGCCAAGGGTCAATGATACTGAACCAATAGCCACCATACTGGAAGCGCGGATACCCGCCAACCACCATGAAGGGGAGGTTGTAGATGCGGAATCCGTGATTCCGGCCATAGTAGCTACTGAAGTATCCGTCAGGAATGCGGTAGCCGTTGTAGCCGCCGCGTTGCTGCCAGGTGCGGTGTTCGGACTGCCAGCTTTTTTGCGCACGATGCTCCTGCCAGGCACCCTTCTGTTCGCGTTGCTGTGCTGGCGTAACCTTTTGTTGCTTGGCGCGCTGTTGCTGGGCCTGTTTGTTCTGTTCCTGCTTCTGTTGGACCTGCTTGTTCTGTTCCTGCTTCTGCTGGGCCTGCTTGTTCTGCTCCTGCTTCTGCTGAACCTGCTTGTTCTGTTCCTGCTTCTGCTGGGCCTGTTTGTTCTGCTCCTGCTTCTGCTGAACCTGCTTATTCTGTTCCTGCTTCTGCTGGGCCTGCTTGTTCTGCTCCTGCTTCTGTTGGACCTGCTTGTTCTGTTCTTGCTTCTGCTGGGCCTGTTTGTTCTGCTCCTGCTTTTGCTGGACCTGCTTGTTCTGTTCTTGCTTCTGCTGGGCCTGCTTGTTCTGCTCCTGCTTTTGCTGGACCTGCTTGTTCTGTTCTTGCTTCTGCTGGGCCTGCTTGTTCTGCTCCTGTTGCTTTTGTTGCTGAGCCTGTTGTGGCTGAGCACGCTGCGGTTCGGGTTTGGCTTGCTCGTGCGTGTTCTGTTGCTGTTTGGGCTGCTGTTGCTTTTCGCTTTGCTTCTCCTGCTGTGCGTAGGCAAAACCAGCGATCCCGAGAAGCAACGACAAAACGGCTGTGCTGGTGATACTAATCACTTTCACGGGTGTTACCTCGTTGTTACTGCTCGTTAGGTACGCTTTCTCTAGCGTAAGTTTTCTTGTTGCCGCATTGACTGGTCGCCGATCGCTTCGCCGGATACGAAAAGTTCAACCCTCCGGTTCTGCTGCCGGCCGGCGGAGTAATCCGGCGCATTTCCCGGTGTCTTCATCCTTTCCCGATGTGGATCCGGGCTAGGGAGTGAAAAATCCCGACAACATTCAGTAGCCACACAACGACGGCAATAACCACGAAGCCGTTCAGAATTGACTTGATGGATGCCTGCATTGGAATGAACCGATTGACCAGCCACAGCAGGACGCCCACTACGACCAGGACTTCCGCCAGTTGAATTAGAGACATGATCTTTGACCTCCTTTGTTTCACGGACTAACGCCTCTCATCCGCCGCGAGGTATTGCCCTGATAACCTTGTTCGAGAGCTTCTGGGTCGATTGTGTCCGCCGGAAGCTCCGCGGTGCATCAGCGGTCGGCGCGCTCTCGACACACCCAGGAAATATAATGATGACAGGTGCAGATATTAGAGTCTGAGCAAGATAGCTCGAATGCGAGAATTATTATCGGGACACGGCGCCTGGGCGAAGGATCAAATCGTGGATATCTCGGAAAGTTCAGCTTGTTTCACACTGCTCATTGGCGCACATACGTTATCAGCAACGCCCGGCCGTATGGAGTGCATCAATTCCCAGGAATACTCGAATTCCCGCCCGCACCCGACACAGACTTGGTACATCCGTTTCTTGATCGTGAACACTCGGCTCAGTTGATTATGACGACACCCGAAGGCAAGCTGGTAGGTCCAAAGCAGGAGTTTCATAACTCACGCACTCGATGCCGGCGTCTGTTGACCAGGCTGAAGAGCAAGACGACAAGCGCTACAGCCAGCAGCAGGTGGATCAGGCCCCCGGCAATATTAAAGCTGAAACCGAGAAGCCACATGACCACAACGATTACGAAAATCGCCCAAAGCATATTCGCCTTCTCTCCTCATCCTGAGCGCCCGAGACCCGGCATTTCTTCTCACCCGCATCGTCGCGCCCAAACATGAATTTACGTATCACGACTTGCCAAGCTTGTCAGAATTCTTGTTTCGCAGGTCATCATCGTTCCGCACCGGCCATCGTGAGACCGCTTCCTTGCACATGTAAGACAGGGGAAGGCTAGCAGCCGTAAAATGTTGATTTGTTTCCAGCTGCTTACGATAGGGCTGCGAACTCAACGAACGTCCTTTGGTGCTCACCTTGCGCTCCTTAATTCTTTCTCAAGTTCTTGGCGAACGAACTTGATCGACATTCCTAGCTGAGGTGTGACCGTCTGTTCACTAAACTTGGCGTAGGGCGATCATCATCCCATCAGAGTCGCCCTTTGCCGGCTGGAAGTGCGCATGTTTACTGCTTCAGAACACACGCCGGCGCCCGGTTACCAAGTTGAAGACCAGCACCACCAGCGCCACAACCAGCAGCAGGTGGATCAGGCCGCCGCCTACATGCAGGCTAAAACCAAGTAGCCACATAATCAAGAGAACAACTAGAATCGTCCAGAGCATATTCGCCTTCTCTCCGCGCATCGTGAGCACCCGAGACCTGACATCGCTCTCGGGTGCGCCCGCGCATTCTATGTCCAGCTACTACCTTGCAGCTATGGCCTGCGCCTTCGCGTTCCGGACTGCGTTCAGGAACGAGTGAGCTGCAGGTGTCGCTGCTACTTCGCCCAGCAGTACGGCCCGAGTCGTGACACCACGCCCGTAGATGGCCTGCATGGAATCGTCGTCCCGGCGAATCGAAGCGCCGTTCAAGGTAAGGCCCGCAAAGGCGCCCTTAGCGCGAGAATAGGTCAGGACTTCGACGTCCAGCTTCCAATCGGTATCGGCTGAAGCATGGCGTCCTACCGGTCCGGCTGCCGCGGAGGCATCGGCCCCAATTTGGAACTTGCTCGCCAGCAAATGCTGCATGCCTTTTTCATTCTGGATGATCATGACCAGATCTACGCCTTCCAGCCCGATCTGCAATCCCCAGCTACCGCCCGTGATGGCGAAGAACGCTGGCGCACTCCATCCCGCAGCAGTTCGGCATGTGGTGACGCCTCTGCCGTTCTCGGCTCCAAAGATGAAGCCGCCCTTGATCATGTGTGGGACCACGGCTACACACTTTGCGTGTTCCAATACCTCTTCCGGAATGCCTTTATCAGGCGCAGCCATGACCTCGTGCAGCACTTTGGCTGCGTTATCCAGCCGGTCGGTCGATTTTTCGAGGTTCGACTCCGCCCAGCCGAACGTGGCAAGACTCAGCAACGCAACTAATAGCATCAATTTCTTCACAGTATCCGCCTCTTCTTCTACCTCTGGGCCGCGTCTTTTGCTTAAATCGCATTCGCAGCGTGCGAGGTACTTCTTACGTTAGCCGGGTTAGGATTAAGCCGTCTGAGCAATAAAGCTCACGTGACCAACGGGTTTCCCGGTTGGTTTTTAATTCACAGAGGAGGCGCAGCCATGGGCTTCCCCACTGTGTTGTGTATCGACGATCTTCCACAAGTGTTGGAGCTTCGCAAAGCGGCTCTTGAATCTCATGATTATTGCGTCAAGACCGCGTCGAGCGGCTACGCGGCGATGAAGATATTGGAGAAAACGTCGGTGGCCGCGGTTCTACTGCGGTTCTACTGGAGTACAAACTGGAAGGCATGGACGCGGAAGCCGTAGCCTACCAAATCAAGCAACGGTTTCCCAGACTGCCGATCATACTGCTTTCAGCGTACTCCCAGATGCCAGAGCGGATCTTGTGGTTGGTGGATGA
>JBEKQR010000157.1:0-9147 GCA_049519515.1 Candidatus Korobacteraceae bacterium | reverse complement strand
CCGCACCCAATTATTGAACCCGCTGCTGCTGGTCAGCTCATAGCCGGCGTTGAGCGTGACCCGCTTTATCGGCTTGAACCGCAGGTTGAAGAAAGCGGTGTGGGTATCCTCGCCATAGTTCAGCAAGACAGCCAGGTCACCCGCCGTCTGGTAGCAGCTGCCGGACGCAACTGGCAGTGCGGGCGAGGTTACGAGGGTACCCGAAACCGGCAAACAGGTACCGGCTGCGATCTTCTGGTCCAGATATGTCCACCCCACATCCAGGCCGAACCGGCGATTTGGATCGAGACTCGCGCCGAGAGAGTAGTTCCTTGCGTGGCTCTGGTTGCCGTAAACTCCCATGCCGGCAGCCGGGAACGCAGAGGCCGTGGTACTGCCGGTATTGGCAGCACCGTAGTCATTGCGCGACTCCACTATGTTCACGCTGGCATTCAGCGTGATCCAACGTTTCACCTTGTAGGTGGTGCCCACGCGATAGCGCTGCTGATGGCGGGGACTGATGTTGGTGAAAGCGGTAGTGGCGAACCCGGCGAAGTTGCATCCTTCGCAGCGGTCGGAGTACAGAAGTTCGGCGTCGGCGGTGATACGCCACGCCGCGATCGGACGCACAACTATCCCTCCCAATGCGGTATGCTCGTTGACTCTGACAACCTCGCTGGCAAAGGTGCCCGGCGTTTGAATCAAGGTTCCGCTGCTTACCCCGGCAGCGGTCAGGTTTACAAACGTGCCGCTACCGGAAATGGGACCGCCCTTGTCGTTCATTTCCCGGCGTCCGTAGCGATAACCGATATAGGCGCTGAACTTGCGTGTCGGGGCCCAGCTCAGCTTAGCGGTGTTGAAGTAGGTCCGCGAACCCAGGAAGGTCAGCGTAGGGAAGTTGCTGGTAAGGGTCTGCGGGTAGGTACTACCTGAGGTTTGATTGCCCGCAAGCGTAAGCGGCACGCCGGGGAACAGGGCGGCTGTCGCGATCGTGCACGCCGGCGTGTTCCCGATTGCCACGCCCAAATTTCCCGGCGTGGCCCCTTCAAAGCAGTTATTCAAGATCTCGTTCACTGCTCCCGAATTGCGCCAGTCGAGCCAGCGGAACTGGTCGGAGACCGCCCACGCCTTGCTGATGTGGTAGGTCAGCCCAAGATCGAAGTTGCTCTCGATCCGCTCTACTCCGGAACCTCCCGTATTGTCGTACAAGACGTTCCCGGAGCGGCTTACGATCCCCCGGAAGCGGTCGTCTATGTTGGTGACATGCGAGGTGCCATCGGTGTAAGTACCGCTGGCGGTGATGTCGAGCTTGCGGAAGTAGTTCGATCGCAGCGACAACTGCGACGTTGGCAGCGTCGTGCGCAGGTTATCGGAGAAATGGTACAGGTAGGCTCCGGCGTTGCAGCCGGCGGCCACAATCCCCAGGCTTAGGCTGCCACCTGGAGCGCTGCACGGGTAATTATAGGGGGCTGGGGCAAACGGGAAGCCGATGTTCGCCACACCTATCCCAGTTACCGTGAAGAAGTTTCCAAAGAACGGGTTCAGGTTGCTGTTGTTGTCGGTCTTGTCGTGCACGATGAACTGGTCGAAGCTGATGGTGGTGCGTTTGATAGCCCTCACGTCCACGCCGAACTGGTAGCGGTCCGAGCGCGTGCGGAAGTCGTTGAACAGATCGATTTCGTTGGTTTCGTGCAGGCTGCTGAAAACTGCGCCCTGGTTGTCGTAGCGCGAGTATCCCAGGCGCACGCTTACGAACGACTGCGGGAACAGGGTGAGGTTGAAGTCGCCCATGTTGCGCGTGGTGTTCTGATAATGCGGGCTGAAGACGGCGGCGCCGTTCAAGAAGCTGTTGGGCGTTATCAGATTGGTCAGCCCGCCGGCTGCGGTGACCGGGTTCAGCGGGTTGGCCCAGAGATTGTAGTCAAAGAAGTTTTCGTCGCGCCGGTAGAGGCCAACGAAGTTGTACCACTTGTTCTTCTCGATGCGCAGCCGGGCCACGTTGTTGGGGTCGCCACCAAAGCCGAAGCTGCTCAGGTAGAGCGAGTCGAAGAAGCCGCCTTTGCGGTCCGTCGAACGCATCGACAGCTCCTGGCTGAGCAGGCGGGGGCCGCTCCTCAGGTTGACCAGCGTGTCGTACATCTGATCGTTGCCGGCGTTATACGCGACGCGGCCGCCGAATTCAAACGACTGGTGCACCTCGTAACGGCCAAGCATGTGCCCTTTGTGATCCGTGTCATCGTCTTGCGCCGCCGCCAGGCACGGAAGCAGGAGCGCAAGGGCCGCGAGAAAAGCCACTGCCTTGCTGTTCATACCACGACTCCTATAAAGCGCCCTTCCTCCCCGGAGGAAAGGCCGCAGCGAGTTCTTTATTGTCGTTGCCATGTCTTTTCCTCCCCTTACGGTTTAAACAGAAGGTTGCTGGTGTTGGAGCCGTGAATGTTTGAGTGGCAGATGATGCAGCTCTGCCGGTACGTATTCTGCGGGTGAACGCTTGCGCCCGGGGTTCCTGTCGGATTGCCCATGTTGGTGTGGCACTGCAGGCACAGCGAGTTGACGCGCGCGGTTTTCAGCAGCCGCGGGTTGGTCGAGCCGTGCGGGGTGTGACAATAGGTGCAGCCTTCGACCTTGACCGGCTCGTGCTCGTAAACGAACGGCCCGCGCTTGTCGGTATGGCACTTGAAGCAGGCGAAGTTCTGGTCGGCCGTGGCCCGCAACTGGCGCTCGTTAAAGGTGCCGTGGGGATTGTGGCAATCGGAGCAGTTGATGAGCCCCTCTTCCACGCGATGCCTGAACGGCTTCTGGAAGTCGCCCTTGATGTCGCTGTGACAGTCGAAGCACAGTCCTGGCTGCTTTTTAACCAGTTGGTACTCCCTGGTGGAGTGGTGAACCGAATGGCAGGTGGTGCAGCCCACCTGGTTATCGTGGTGGGTCGAGCGCAGGAACTGGCGTTGCTCCTGGTTGGCTTCGTGACAGCTCAAGCACCGCCTGCTGATGGCATCGGTGCTTGCACCCTTGAAGCTGAAGATCTTGGTCTTGTCTCCGCCGCCTTCGACATGTGCGGCGCCCGGACCGTGGCAGGATTCGCAGCCGTGGGCCGCCTCACCCCTGATCTTGGCCGCCTTGAGCCTGAAATGCGGACTAGCCTCGATGTTTTTCCACTGCTCTTCGTGACATGCTTTGCAGGTGTCCGACCCGACGTACTGTGACTGGTCCGTTGCGGCCGGCTTGGACTCCTCGGGGGCGGCTTTCTTATCCTTGTCCTTTTTGGCGGCCATCAACGTGACCGCTCCAAAAAGGACGATGCTTGCCAGCACCAGCGCCCACCGGGAAAGGCACTTCACACTCGCTGAATATCTCATCCTTATCCTCGACAACGTGAAAATCAAAAACAAGTTGAGACGGCCTTCGTTTTTTTCCTTTGCAATCCTTTGCCAGAGATGCGGGCAATGGAGCCCCGCCCCACATTGCGATAGATTTTCTTTCAACTATGTACTTGATTTAAGTGACATACGTCACACTTATTTGTTTATTTTGCAGACCTTCGATAATTAATCCCCTGTTACCGGAAGACCGGGAATCGATTTATTCATGTAACTGCTCGTGGTGACGTTTGTCATGCAATGGTCGGTAATTGTAACCACACTCCGGCCTGGCAGTCTAGTGATGCGGAGAAATAATCGCGTGTTGTTGTCGAAATTTTCAGCTCTGCCTGGCGGCGCGCGGATTCGCGAGCTGCATGCGGAGTCAACGCGGGATGGTTCAGCTCTGGCGGTGAAGATTGGTCACAAGAGTGCCAATTGAATTGAGAGTCTCTGGTTGCGGAACCGAGCCGTGCACGAAGCTTTATTTAATGGGAACAGCTCTGGGTGGCGAGAACAGCTCGGGATGGATGTGGTGTCCTGCTAATCGCCGGCATGGGCGGCGCGCGCCCTCCGGGTCCTGGCCAGTCCGATGGAGCGCACCCGTTCGTAGGCCGCATGCAGGTCCTGGCTCAGCATCTGCACCAGGCGGACGCCAAGCTCGCGATGTTCGCGCACAAACTTCAGCAGGTCCTTGCGCCGCATGAACATGACCTGCGAGGTGTCGAGCAACTCCGCCGAGATCTCGTAGGGCGTTCCCGACACGACCGCGCCCAGTCCCAGGACCTCGCCCGGGCCGGCAATGCACAGCATCAGGCGCTTGCCCGTTTCCGAGCAAATGGAGAGCTTGGCGCGCCCGTCGCAGAGGACGAAGATTCCCCGCGACGGCCGGCCTTCGGAAAACAGGACGGACCCCTTGGGGTGGATCGCGAGCGACTTGAAACCGTCCATCGTTTGCAGCGCCTCCGGCGACATATCGCAGAAGGTGCGGTCCGGACGGAACTCGCAGTAATAACAGCTCGGCTGAGTGGCATTCTCCATCTTATTCCCATTTACAGGAGTCGGGAATCAGCCGCAGTGATAGTGGTCACCCGTTACCGTGACCCTTGCCACAAGCCCGCATAAATAGCGGTCGGAAAGCATAGTCAGATGAATATGCCTTCGAAAACCACGGCACTGGCGGCATCGGCGGAATAATCGCCGCCGGTTAGAGAAAGCGGATCAACCGTGAGACAAACAGACGCGCATCATCGGCGCGCAGCCGACTGGCGTCAAGCCGGGCCATCAAGCCGTGGCCAATGACTTCAGCGCCGCCTTGTTCCGGATTACCAGGGTCGACCCCTTGGCCTGCACGATCTGCCGCTTCTTGAGCTCGGCGAACAGGCGCGTAACGGTTTCGCGGGAGGTGCCGATCATCTGCGCGATCTCCTCGTGCGTTAGCGCCAGCTTGACCCGCGGCTCCTGCTTGTTGGTTTCGCCGTTGCGCGCGCTCCACTCCAGCAGCAGCCTGGCCAGCTTCTCCGCCGCCGAGTGCGACAGCCCCAGCGAGCGAATCTCGCGGCAAGCCGTGTTGTACTTTTCGCTCAATTGCTCGGCCACGCGCAGGCAGGCTTCGCTGTGCTCGCGCAGGAAGCGCAGGAAGTCTTCGCGCTTGACAAAGTTGATCTGGCAGGGATCGATTGTCTCCGCGGTCAGCTCGTAGGGCCGGCCGGAGACGCAGGCGCTCAAGCCCAGCACCTCGCCGGATTCGGCGATTTTGAGAATAAGCGTCTTGCCGTCGGTGGAACAGATCGACAGCTTTACCCGCCCCTTGCAAAGAACGAAAATGCCGCGCGGAGCCTGGCCCTCGACGAACAGGACGGCGCCTTTGGGATAAGCAGTAGCGTATTTGATGGCTTCAAACGATTGCAGCGCCGATGCCGGCAGATCACAAAACAGATGATCCGTCTTCATCTTGCAGCTCAAGCAGCTTTCTATGATGTCCAACCCGTATGGTGAAAGCACCGCACACCCCCTGTTATCATGCAGCACCGGTGATCGATGCCTGCCGGCGGCCCGCGAAAGAATCCGGGCTCGCCGGTAGCTCCCGCGCAGATTGTTTGCACGGGCTGCCCGGCCCCTCTCCAGTGAGCCATATTGCCGTCCGTCAGCGCCAAGGCAGGGCGCGTCCGAACTCTTAGGACAATGGAGAGTTGGCCTTATGTTCAAGGTCGCCTATCGATGAACGTTGAACAAGTGCATAAATCACAATAGGCTGTGACGTCGTCACTTTTGTCCTATTTAAACCTTTGCGGCACAGCCACTTGGGAGAGCACCTCACATGAGGATGTGCGCCATTGCCAGGGCGCCGGTGCAGTGTGTAAGCTGGTTCTTTCATCACCGGCCTTGAACGGACATGGCCTCAAGCAGGTCCCCGGCGAGCCCGGTTTTGGCGCGCTGGGGCAGAAGGCATGCTGTCGAGAAACAGTGAACCTGTTCACCGGAGCTTTGGATTGGCGAAGAATCGAGCTGTTCTGCTGGTCAGTTACAACTCCGAACTCCTCTCGCCCTATCGGGAGGCGCTCGCCGCCGCCGGCTACGATACCAGGCAATGCGGCACCCTCTCGGCCGCCTTGGGGGCGGTCGGCCCGGGGACAGTGGACCTGATGGTGCTTTCCCCGGATATTCCCGCCGGTGACCGCCGGCGCATCGAGGCGGAGGCGAAGCGGCGTAATCACGACATCAAGATCGTGCTCTTCTACCGGGGCGAAAAGTCCAAGGACGTCTTCGCCAGCGCCATGCTTTCGCTGGAGGAAGCGCCCACCGCGCTGCTGCAGATGGCGCGCGAGCTGGTTTCCTCGTAAGGCAGCTCACAAATATGTTATTGGTCACCGGTTTTTATGACACATGTCACAGACCAGGCGTACAGTGAGCTAAACAATATCTAGATATCGCTGATCGGGCCTCCGCGAGCTTTACCGGGGTCCCCAGCAAGCGCCGCTTTTGCGTTTGATGGGGTGGAAGTCCCGCGGGGCCTGTTTTCGGCCGCCAGTGAGAGGAACCCCTGAATGTCAACCACCGCCGCGAAGTCTGAGACCGAAACTCTGCGAACCCTGCCCGGCGACGACCTGCGCCAGATCCTGTGGCGCTTTCCCGACCGCTATGACCTGCAGATGATGGTGCAGTCCGCCCGCTCCGTGGCGCGCGGCGTAGTGGCGCGGCTGGTCGCCGATGGCGAGCGCAACACGCACGAGTGGACGGCACGCAAGCACGAGCTGCTGAAAGCCTTCGACGAGTCCGGCATTACCGCGGTTTTCATGGAGCCGGAAGAAGGCGGCTTCATCGCTGGACCGAAGAACCTTGCCCTGGCGCTGGTCGCCTACGAACTGGCGTGGGTGGATGGCGGCGCCGCCACCGGCGCGCTGGCCGGCTGCCTGGCGCTCTCCCCCATCCACGAGCGCGGCACGCCTGAACAGAAACAGCGCTACATGTCGCTGTGCGCTCCGGCCAAGCCCGGCGAGGACCGCCAGCCCTGGCGTGGCGCTTTCTGCCTGACCGAGCCCATTCCCTATGTCGGCGTCGATACCGGCATGCTCAACGGCAAGCTGCGGGTGGCGGAATGGAAAGACGGCCAAGAGCCGATGCTGCAGGTGGAAAAGCGCGGGCGCTTTATCACCAACATGGGCTTTGCCAACTTCGTCACCGCCGCCGTGCAATCGGGCGACAACCGCATCAAGGGAAGCTGCATGGTCATCCTGGAAGAAACAGACCCGGGAACCTTCGATCGCGGCACGCCCACGCGTAAAATGGTGCACCAGCTTTCCTCGACCTCCGACCCCATCTTCAGCCTGCGCATTCCCGCCAGCCGCATCGTCGGCGGCTACACGGTGAAGGACGGCGTGATCGTTCCCAACTACGATCACAGCGAGGTGATCGAGGCGGTCTTCAAGCGCACCCGCGTTACCGTGGGGATAATGACCGCGGCCAAGCTGCTCTCGGCCGTCGAGCCGGTGATTCGCTATCAGCGCGGGCGCTTTCGCGGCTCCGAGCAGGCCACCCCCGGCAGCCTACGATATGAACTCGGGCTGCAGCAGCGCGAGGACGTGCTGCACCGCCTGGTGGACGTCTGGACGATGGGCGAGTCGGCCGCCGCGCTGGCTTTCGCCGCCGCCCGCTGCTTCGACGTTCTAGATCCGCTGGAAAAAGAGAAGACCCGCATCCTGGCCGAGAAAGGCATCAACGGCGGCAAGTCGGAGTTGAAGTTCTTCCGCGGCATCGCCAAAGACGCATTGGAATTTCTGGCGCTCTGCCGCAATCCCGAGGCCGCGAAAAACAATCCCCGGCTGCAGGAGCTGCATGACAACACGCTGGTGCAATACGCCATCCTGGACGCGGTTGCCGGCGTCATCTGCCCCGCCTGCAAGCTGTGGAACACCGGCAAGGGCTCGGTCATGCTGCGTGAGGCGGTCAGCCTGATGGGCGGCTACGGAATCACCGAAGATTGTCCCGGCTTCCTCGGCCACAAGTGGATGGACTCGCAACTGGAAGCCACCTACGAAGGCCCGGAGGCGGTACAGCGCCGCAACCTGACTGTTACCATGACCAACGAAATTTTCCTGGCGCAGTTCCGCAATTGGATCGACGAGATGCGGCATGTCGCCTGCTTGCGGCCGGGCACGGGAGCCTGCGCCCTGGCAACGGCGATGCAGTTGTGGCTGTGGACCTACAACCATCTGCAGAGCGCCACCGACGCCAACGGCAGCAAGCTCTACCACGGCCCTCGCCAAGGCGTGACCTTCGCCCTGGCCGATGCTTTGTGCTGGCTGCTGGCCGCCCGCCAGCAGGTGCTGGACGTGGTCGAACTCGAACAGAAAGGCCCGGAGAATCCGGTGGTCGCCGAGGGCCTGGCGGGCAGCGTGCAGTTCTTCAGCGATCTCTGCCACGTGCAGATTGCGCATGCCGCCGGCGAGGCCGGCCGCATCTGCGCCGAGCTGGTGAACGGCTACAACCGGCATCCGGCCTGGGACAATCCCGAACACTGCTTCCGCGCCCAGGAGTTGGAATCGCTCGACAGCATAATTCCCGGCATCGGCGCCTGCGCGGTAGACGTGATCGGCGAAGATGGCTCGCACGCGGAGAAGGCCGGTCCCTGCGTGGCCAGCAAAGGCCTGGACGAGTTCAAGCGCCTGCGCTCCAAGCTCGACGGCTGCCTGACGGGAGCAATGCTGGCAAAAGATCGCGCCGCCCAGGCCGTCACCAAGGTCATGATTCCCGAAGCTCTCGATTATCCAATGTGAGGGGTAGGGAATTAGGGAAATTTGAGATTTAAGATTTTTGATTTCAGATTGAAAGACGGCGGTGGTTCCCTGTTGTTCAATCTTAAATCTGAAATCAAAAAATCTTAAATGCGCTTCGCCCTAGTCCCTCGAAAGGCATTGTTTTGGATTCTGAAGAAAAGAAGTTGGAAGCCGAGCGGCAAAGCCTGGAAGTGGACATTGCCTGCGTCGGCTTTGGTCCGGCGATGGGCGGTTTTCTGACCACCTTGTCGCGCAGCCTGATGAAGGAAGACGGCTCGCCGGCGGTGGAAAGCAAGGCCATACCCGGAATGCCGCTTCAGGTCATTTGCTACGAGCGCGCCGATGATCTTGGATTCGGCGTCTCCGGCGTAGTGAGCCGGGCGCGCGGCATTCGCCAGAGCTTCCCCGATCTTGACCCCGCGCAGATTCCGATGGCCGCGCCGGTGCGCAGCGAGAAGGTGGTTTACCTGCTCGATCCCATCGGCGCCAGCCGGCGTCCGGCTTCAATGCGGCTGCTGGAAAAGTTGATCGCG
>JBEKQR010000156.1:0-9147 GCA_049519515.1 Candidatus Korobacteraceae bacterium | reverse complement strand
GTTTGGCTTGCTGGGGTGGGAGACCGGCTGTCCGGGAGGCGTCCACGCCTGCCCGCCAGTCAAGGTGCAGACGAGACGTCCGCACCTACAGCCGGTCTGGAGACCAGCGCTACTTTCTTCGCCACAAATGAATGAGCGCGGCCGTTTGACCGCGCTCATTTTCTTAAGTGGAAAAAGCATTAAGTATGAAAAAGCAGCTTTCGCCTTTATTCCTTTCCCGGGGCGACTGCTGCTGCCTTTTTCATTGCCACCGGATACCACTCCTCTATCTTCTTCAGCAATTCACCCAGCGCCTCCGGAACACCGAGGGGAGGGTACTTGAAGATTGTGGCCAGGGTCTTCCAATCGGTTACCGCGGCGGGATCGATAAATGCATTTGATTGTTCTATGAGAGGTATAGTCCCAACCCTGGCGCGGGCCACGGCGCTGGGGTGGGAGCTGTTGTCAACTGCGGCAAAGCCGGTGATCTCGAAGATCTTGCCGGCCCGTATGGCGTAGTAGTGCACCGACTGCATGCAGGCTTTTTCAAAACCGCGGAAGTCTACTTTGTTGGTCATGCCCCTTCCTTAAAAGTGAGCTGCAGCCAATGTAACGCGAAGACGGGACGAGGGGCGGAAAATTCCTCCAGCGCATGCCCAAAATAGAACGCCGGTTGGTGGGGTACTAATGTTTTACGCGCCGCTGGTGGGTGCTGGGTATCTTCATGTCTTCGCGATACTTGGCGACGGTGCGGCGGGTGACCTGGATGCCCTGCGATTGCAGGATGCGGGTAATCTGCTCGTCGGTGAGCGGGCGCGCCGGGTCCTCTTCCTCGATCAGCTTCTTGACGCGGCGTTTGAGGATCAGCAAGGACGTGCCGCCGCCCTGCGGGCCGTTGACGCTCTCGCTGAAGAAGTACCGCAGCTCGAAGACTCCTTGCGAAGTGTGCACATACTTGTTGGCCACCGCCCGGCTCACGGTGGAAGGATGCACGCCGATTTCTTCGGCCACTTCCTTGATCATCATCGGCTTGAGCATGTCGATGCCGCGGTCGAGGAAATCGCGTTGCCGCCCGATGACGGCCTCGCAAACCTTCAGAATGGTTTGCCGGCGCTGTTCGATGTTCTTGATGAGCTGAATCGCCGACTTGTAGCGCTCCTTGACGTAGTTGCGCACTTCTTTTTCCGCCCCATCGCGGCGCAAGAGCTTGCGGTAGCGGGGGTTGAGGCGAAGCTGGGGCATGTCGTCATCGTTCATGACGATCATGTACTCGTCTCCCTGTTTGACGAAGGCGACATCGGGCTCGATGAGGCGGGGCTCGCTCTTGTTGTAGCGCAGTCCCGGCTTGGGATCGAGCGTGCGGATCAGCGCAAACGCCAGCATCACCGCTTCAACCGAACGGCCCAGGGCCTTGGCGATTTCCTTGTACTGCTTGTTCTGCAACTGGTGCAGGTGGCGGTCGACGATGACCAAGGCGTCTTCCAGCGCCTCGGCCTCCTGCGGATCGCTGCCGCGCTCGTCATACTGATTGCGGAGGTCTTCCAGCTGGGCCAGCAGGCACTCGCGCACATCGCGCGCCGCAACTCCCACCGGATCGAAGTGCCGCACCAGGTGGATGGCTTCGTGCAGCGCATCGATTCCGAAAAGGGCGTGAGAAGGCGCGTCGGGCCTCTTCAGCAGTTTCGGCCCATCGCCAGGCGGGAGCTCGGCCACCGCGCCGGCTGCGAACGGCGCCGGCGAATGGTCCGCCTCCTGCGCGCTACCCGCTTCGGCGGCCACGGCGTGGAATGCCTTGGCTTCAGCAGCGGCCTTGCCAAGCTCTCCCTGTCCATTGTTCTGCGCATGGTCTTCGTGCGCCGAAACCCATGGATCGGCCAGCGCCAACAGCTCCTCGTCGCTGGCCAGCAGGTAGCCGTCCTCGTTCAGATTGCCGATCACCAGTTCGGCGGCGGCCAGAACATCATCCTTCAGGTGTACGGAGCCGAGTTGCCACATCAGATGGTCGGTTAGGCTGGTCGGCTTCGACAGGAAGTTCTCGAAAGAGGGCTTCTCGACGCTCTCGAACTCGGCCGAGCTGCGGTAACCGGGGTCGAGGTAATCCTGGAAGAAGGAGCCGAAATCTATCTCGTCGAAGGGGTCGTGCTCTTCCTTCGGCTTCTGCTCCTCGGTTGGAGCCGCGCTGTCCCGCTCCCGCTGTTCCTCCCGTCCCGCCACCTCGTCCAGCGAGGGGACCGCGTCCATGTACTCGTCGAGGACGGGATTCTCAATGATTTCCGCGTTGATCATGTCCTTCAGCTCCAGTTTGTTCAGAGCCAGGACGCTGACCATCTGCACCAGACCCGGGGTGAGGATCTGTCTCTGGGAAATCTTGAGGTTCAGCTTGGGCTGCAGGGATACCATGATGAAATCTGTTTATGCGGGAAATCTCCCACTTAAGATTCTAAACCAGAAGCTTTCCAAAGGAGTTTAAAAAAGCGGTACTTTTCGCTCGCGACGCTGGTTGGGTGCGGCGGCAAGCCGCTTGCGGCGCATGGACCCAAGACTTTCGTCTTAGACCAGGGAAAAACTTTCTCCTAGATAGACGCGCTTGACCTCGGGATTATTGCCGAGTTCTTCCGGCGTTCCGGCGGCGAAGATGCGGCCCTCGTTGATGATGTAGGCGCGATCGGTGACCGAAAGCGTCTCCCGCACGTTGTGATCGGTGATCAGGATGCCGATGCCGTTGTTCTTGAGCCCGAAGATGATCTTTTGCAGATCGAGCACGGCAATGGGATCGATGCCGGAGAATGGCTCGTCAAGCAGGATGAAGGTCGGGGTGATGCACAGCGAGCGGGCGATCTCAACCCGGCGCCGCTCGCCTCCGGAAAGGGCATAGCCGCGATTGCGCCGGATGTGCCCGAGACCGAGCTGGTCGACCAGCGACTCCATCTTGGCCCGGCGCTCCGGCCAGGTGCTGGGCTGCGTCTCCAGCACCGCCAGAATGTTTTCTTCCACCGTCAGCTTGCGGAAGACCGAGGCCTCCTGCGGCAAGTAGCTGATTCCGTAATTGCGCGCCCGCAGGTACATGGGCACGCCGGTAATGTCTTCCGCATCCGCCAGGACCCTTCCGCTTTCCGGGGCAGTGAGGCCGACCACCACGTAAAAGGTTGTGGTCTTGCCCGCGCCATTGGGCCCGAGCAGCCCGACAACTTCGCCCCGGTTGACGTGAAGCGAGACCCCGTCAACGACGCGACGGCCACGATAACTCTTGCCAATCTGATCTGCCGAAAGAGTCTGCATCAGCGGATTATGCGCGTGCGGGTGACGGCGCGGGAAAACTCCTTGCTATCCACGAGGACTCTATCATCGCGGCTATAGAAGGTCAACGAATCGCCGCGCACGGTGCCATGCTGGGGATCGGCCAGCGAGGGCGGACCGCCGGTCAGCACGAATTTTTCGTCGGCAGCCGTATAGACCAGCTTTTCTCCGCTGGCGCTGCGTTCCTGCTGCCGCACGTCGACGTTGCCCTGGGCGATGATCCGCTCCAGCCGGCTCGGGCTGATGACGGAACGGCTTTCCTTCTCCTCCGCCGGGGCCAGCAGGACATCGGCGCTGCCGGCTGTCAGGGTAAGCCCTTCGCCCCTGGCCAGCACGCCTCCCGTGTAGCGGGCGCGCCGGGTCGAATCGTTGTACACCAGCCGAGCCGCGCTCACGATCACCGTTGTGGTCTTTCCATCCTTCCCCACCTGGACGAAAACGCTGGTCACCGGCTTGCGCGCGGCGCCCTCGGCCACCAGCCGGCGGTTGGGGCGGTCAAATTCAATGGCCGGGGCCTCGACCACGTCGGCGCCCTGCCACAGCCGCGCATCGCCGCTATACCGCGCCATCCCGGATTCCCTGTGCAGGTTGGCCGCGCCGGCGGTGACGTGCACCGGATCGGCAGTGGCCAGAATCGCTCCGCCGGCGTTGCGCCGCAATTCACTGTAGGTGGTTTTGACTGCGCCTTGCGCGAAGGCATCGCCGCTGCGCCGCTCGATGCGCAGGCTGTTGGCGGTGATCGTCATTCCGCCATCGACAATGCGCGGCGAACCGCTCAGCGCTATGGCGTCGCTCTCAGGCGTATAGCGGGCGCGCTCGGCATAAGCAAAGCGGCCGCCCGGTCCCAGGGGCGCGTTTTTTCCCTGCGCCTCGCTGTAGCGGAAATCTCCCTCCTGCCGGATTTCCGTGATGCCGCCGCCGGGAGCGAATTGCGCCGCCACCGAATCGCTGGTGCTCACCTTGTCCGGCTGCCCGGGAACAATGGACGTGACCTTGGCGCCGGGCTCGCCGCGCATGCGCGTCAGGCGGTTGTCGTCGTCGAACTCAGCCCGCATCCGCGCCGCCGTGATCACAGTGTGTTCCCCGGGAACGGATGGCCGCACCGGAGTGATCGACACCTGGGCAGGCCCAAGGCTTTCCGCATAGGACAACAGGCGGCCCTCCTTGATGTGGAGATCGGTTGCCGCGGAGGTGATCTCCACCGTCTGCTGGTCCTGGCTGCCTGCCGCTGCTTGCATCCCCAGTGCGCTGGAAGCAGGCGGGCTGGTGGCTCCTCCCTGGCCGGGAGTGCGCCTGATGCGCACCTCTTCGGTGGCATGCACGAGCAGTGGACGATTCTCCGCGAAGTTTACGGTGAGGCGTCCGGCGGAAGCGGTGGCGGCGTTGGCCCCGAGCGTTTCCGCCTGCACTCCGCCGCCGAAGACGGCTTTCTGGATCTGGCTCTTTTCCCCCAAGGTCATTTCGGCCCACGGGGAACGCAGGGTGGCGCCGTTAGGCCCCTCGCTGGTTAAGCGAACGTTGCCGGTAGCGATCACCTTTTGCAAATCGTTGGCCGGGTTCAGCAGCAGTTCCGCGTGGTCGCACTCGAAATTGCGTCCGGGCTGCTGCATGCGCGCGGCGGACAGAATCACCTCTCGCGGATCCTTGGTAATGTAGCCGTGCGCCGCCTGCAGCGTCGTCTTTTCCCGGTCGTGGGCCCTGATCGTCACCTGCGAACCCAGCGCCAGCTCGTTTTTCCGGGTGTCGTAGGTTGCGCCCACCGCCGAGCCCTCCGCCTGGGCCACGCTGAATTCTATGCGCGCTGGCGTATGCGCCACGCCGCTCTTCTGGTTGAAGACCAGTCCGCTGGTCTTCAGGTGAATTGGGTTCCGCAACTCCCGCGGAAGCGACTGGTCGGGCTGCTGGGGTCCGGCGGCATTTCCTTCCAGATCGATGTTGACTTCGCCGGTGGCAGTAATGGTTCCGGCCCGGGGGTCGTATTCGAACTCCGAACCGTAGATCTGGTCAAAGCGCGTTCCTTCGCGGCCGTAGACCACGATGCTGACATCGTGCAACCGGGCCCGCCCGCCCTCAGCGTACTGGATGGCGCGCGCCGCACGGATCGTGAACAGGGTGCGCCCGCCCTCCGACTTGGAAAACGAGAAACCCTCAGTGCTCTGCTGGATTTCAACCCCGAGCTTCTGCGGAAGCCGGCGCAGGAAGCTCCGGCTCTGCAGGCGCGCGTAAAAATAAAAGCCGGCGACCACCAGCAGCACGAGCATGGCCAGCGTAGCGAACCAGACGCGAAGACGCGGAATCGAGAGGGGCATCTGCTTTCATCTTACCGGAGAGCCAGGTTGCGCGGAATGGCTGCTTGCGCAAAGGTGAGGCGGGCAACAAAAGGGGACGAGGAAGCTTACTTGGGCCTGATCACCATGGTCCCGGCGACCATGTCGTGCAAGCTCAGTTTGCGCGAGTGGAAAGCCGCCATGGCGAATCCCGCCAGCAGTGCGAAGGTGGAGAGGAACTTGGCAAAATAGCGGCAGGTCGCCTGGTAGAAGCTGATGCGTTCACCCTGAGCGTTGCCGACCTTCAGCCTCAGCAGGAGCTTGCCCGGTGTGGCCTGGTACACGGACGACTCGGCCACCGCACAGTAAATCCAGAACCAGACGATCCACAGCAGCGCCATGGCGCTCCCCATCAGGGCGCGGCTCTTGGACTCGCTCAGCCCGATTTGCGAGTGGTATGCCTCCATGACCCACATCAAGACGATGGCGATGGGACACAGAATGGCCATGGCAAGAGCGACATCGAAGGTAGCGGCAATGAAGCGCCGCCAGACAGGAGCACACACGTATTCTGCGGCACTGCTGGAGCTCTCTACAACAATACTGGAGCTCTCTCCCACGATGCTGGAACTCTGCTCGGCTTTGGCAACCGCATCCAGCCGCTGGCTGCACCGAGGGCAAGAGGAATGCCCTTCGAGCAGCTCGCTCCCGCAGCCCGAGCAGATGTTTACCGCCATACTGGACATGAAAACGGACTATACCATATCGAGACCGCGGAACCATATCGAGACCGCGGATTGCAAAGCCGCACGAAGGTGCCGGTGAGGCCTCACTTGGCTTGGTAAAAGCGCCGGGCTTCAGCTCCTGTGGGGTTGAGCACCGGGGCCAAAGCCCTGATCTTCACAGGCATCCCCATTCACCGGGCCAAAAGCCCGGTGCTTTCACTCGGATACAAACTGGATAATTGCTCTAAGCAGCTCAACTCACTGCAGCTCGGCTCGTTGCATGTAGCGCGCGATTTCTACCCGCCACCCGAGCTGTTGCTGAATCGTCTGCCGCAGCGCCGCCGCAGCGTCCGGTTCGCCGTGGACCAGGTATGTGATCTCGGGTTGTTTCTTGAAGGTGCGCAGCCACTCCAGCATCTCGGCCGCGTCGGCGTGGTCGCTGAACTGCTCCAGGGCGGCCACCTGCGCCCGCACCGGTACGATCTGGCCGAAAATTTTGACCTGTGGCTCTCCGTCCTTGATCTGGCGTCCGCGCGTGCCCTCCGCCTGGAAGCCGATGAACAGGACCAGGGTCCGAGGGTCGGGCAGCCGCTGCAGCAGGTGATGCTGGATGCGTCCGCCCGTGGCCATGCCGCTGGAGGAAACGATCACACACGGATAACGCGAATCACTGATCTTCTTGGAATCGGCCACCGTTACGGCAAAGTGGAAGTTCTCCCACTGGAAGGGCGAACCGTACTTCTTGATGAGCTGCCGCGTCTCTTCGTTGAACTCCTCCGAGTGCTTGAGGAAAAGCTTGACCGCCTCGATTCCCATGGGCGAATCGCTGAAGACCGGCAGGCGCGGAATCTCCTGGCCCTCCATCAATTCCTTCAGCAGGAAGAGAAACTTCTGGGTGCGCTCGACGGCAAAGGCGGGCACGACTATGCTGCCGCCGCGTTTGACCGTCTCGCGAATCAGGCTGGCCAGTTGCGGCCGCGGGTCGTCGGTGGGATGGGAACGGTTGCCGTAGGTGGACTCCATCACCAGAACGTCGGGCGATTCTCCCTCGGTTGGGCCCGAATGCAATATCCGGCCGGGAGCGACCTGGCTGTTGCGCACCCGCCCGACGTCGCCGGTGAACAGGCACACGCGCTGGCGGCCGTTGCCGCCGAGCGTGACCTCGGTCATGGCCGCCCCCAGAATGTGCGCCGAGCGCACGAAGCGGAAGCTGATTTCCGGGCCGAGCGAAATCGTTTTGCCGAACTCGACCGGCGAAAACTGGGCCAGGCAGTCGCGCGCCTGCTTCAGGGTGTAGAGCGGCAGCGCCGGGTCGTGCTTCGAGGATTTCCACGCATTATGGTGGGCCGCATCTTCTTCCTGCAGGTATCCGGAATCCGGCAGCAGAATGCCGCAGAGATCGACCGTCGCCGGGGTGGCATAGACGCGTCCGCGATAGCCTACGGCCACCAGCCGCGGAATCCACCCGCTGTGGTCCAGGTGCGCGTGGGTGAGCACCAGGGCGTCGATCGCGCGCGCCGGCACCGGCAGGTCCTGCCAGTTCTTGAGCCGCCACTCCTTCGGACCTTGAAAGAGGCCGCAGTCGAGCAGCGCCTGAAAGCCGCCTTCACCACCGTTGCCGGAGTTGCAGTTGATCAAATGCTTGGAGCCGGTGACCGTGCCGGCCGCGCCCAGAAACTGAATGTAACTCACGTGTTCGCCTTTCACTGTAGCGCCGGCGCCCTCGCCGGTGGGACCATCTTCCTATGCACTTCGACGACATCAGCCCGCCACCGGGGTCGGTGGCGCTTTCGCGGTGACCGCCAAATGTTTTGCCACAGCTTATTTCGGATTTCTAATCCTACTCCGAAGGCTTTCGCTGATTGGAAACTTCTTTCTTGTTGTTGGAGAAGTCCAGCTCGGGCACGCTGCCGTCGTTGACCTCGGCGTCCGTGGGCTGCCATTGAGTGGTGATCCGGGTGGTTGCCTTGGCGTTCCCGGGAACCTGGATTCGCGCCTGGCGCGTGTTGCCGCGGGCGTCTCGCACAATGACCGGAACCTCGCTCCAGACCGGCGTCAGGTTCTCAACCGTGACGCTCACCACGTAGTTGTTCGCCAGCGTCTCGCGGGCGTTGGCGGCGTCGATGCGGAAGTCGGGCAGTCCCAGGTCGCGGTACACCCAGGATTCGAAAAAGGCCTCCAAGTCCTTTTTCGGCGTGAACTGCGCTTCGATCAGGCTTTGCATGTAGGAAGCCTGGCGATCCTGGGCCGGGCGATAGCTGGCAATCGCTTTGGCCAGAGGCGCGTCGCCCACCATGTCGCGCAGCATCCACCAGACATAGGCGGCCTTGCCGGAAAAAAGCACCTCATCACTGGTGTTGACGAGCGACTCTCTCTGCGCCTGCCCGGCGGCAGAGCCCCCAGCCGCGCTTGCACTGGCGGGGGAAGCGGCAGGGGCCGTGGTCGTGGCATCCGAAGTCCCCGGCGTTTGCGCCTGCTGGGGTTGATTGCGTTCGGCGGGGATCAGGGCCGGCAGGATCTGGCCCAGGAACTCGTTGGCTGCCGCCCGTCCCGCCTGGCGCTCGCGCACCAGGGCCTGCCCGAAGCGCGCCAAACCGGCGGATATCCACCGGCGTGGCGAGGGGACGCTGCTCTCGACGAGTGTGCGCGCCAGCAACAGCTCGCGCTGCTCGCCCGAACTGGCCCAGCGCAAAGGCTCCAGCAGCATGGCGCCGCTCGAAAACGGAATGGCATTGGAATCGGCCAGCTCGATCAGTTCGGGCTTATGGCGCAACGGGCCGAACCAATCGGCCAGGATGCGCTCGGTCTTCTCCGCCGACTCGGCATAATCCTGGGCCGCGCTTCCATGCTCCGGTGCGTGCAGCACGGTGAGCGCCGGG
>JBEKQR010000155.1:0-9205 GCA_049519515.1 Candidatus Korobacteraceae bacterium | reverse complement strand
TAAACATGCAGAGCGGCAACGGCGACGCGTTTGGCGGGGTGGTCATGAGACGGCCTCGCGCATGTAGCGGTAGATGTCCTGCACCGTCGCCGGTGGAATTTCCGGTTTGCAGTTGGCGAGAAAAACGGCATCGGAGTGCGCGTCGTCGGGGTGGTATCCGTGCATGCCGGACGGTTTCCAGCCGTTTCCGTTGAAGCCGCTGGCCGCGATCAGGCAGCCGGGATCCATCAACAGGATGGCTTCGCCGTAACGCCGGTCGGAAAAGAACACACCGAGTTCCTGCAACTCGCCGTCCGGAAGCAAGCGGCCGCAGGGCACCTGGCGCAAGCGCTCCAGGATGGTGGCGCGGGCCTGCTCGGAGAAAAACCAGAAGCGCGCCATGGTCGAGTCATAAACCGCCAGGTAATCCTGCGGCATGCGCAGGCCGCAGTCCGCGACCGCAGCGGCAAGATCGTAGTGATGGCGGACGGGAGTCATTCCGTGATCGGAAAAAACAAACAAGCGGGCCTCGGGATCGCGCTGCCGGGCAGCGGTAAACAGGCGCCCCAGGGCCTGCTCATACCAGGCCAGTTTCTCCGCAATTTTGGCTGGCTGGTTGCAGTGCGTGTGCTGAAACATGTCCAATTCGCACAGGTAGACAAAGAAGAACCGCGCCTCATCACGCTCGACATCGGACTCCGCGCGGCGCAGGATCTGGGCATCGGACATCGCCTGCTTGTAGGAATAGACGCGGTAAGGAATCCCGGCCTGGCTGAGCTGGTCGAAGATGGAATGCGTCGTCCCAAGCCCGCCCGCCTGATAGATATTTTTCTTTTCGGCCCAGTTGAACCAGGGCAACACCCGGGGCGGCACACAGCAGTCGAATCCGCGGCCCAGGCCGAGAATGCGCCGTCCCAGTTCCGTCATTAGGCGGCGGCCCACGCGGTTATCGAGCAGCCAATCAGGCACAAACGAGAAATAGCGCAGGGCGCGGAAAGGCGAGCCGTCAGGATCGTAGTAGACCAGGTTCCAGATGCCGCTCTGCGCCGGCGAGAGTCCGGTGAGAATCGACGGAATCACGCCCGAGCTGAAACCCAGCAGCGTGCGCAACGGCTGCCGGTAGGGAAGGGCCTCGGCGAGGAACGTGCCGTCTGATACGAGCGTCCAACCGAGAGCGTCGATGAGCACGAACACATGAATGTTCTTTGGCGGTTTCATGCACTCTCCCCCGGTTCCCAGCCGATGCGGCATTCGGCCTGCTGAGACACCGACACGCCAAGCCACTGCGGCCGCAGGCGAAGCACGATCCGCCGGGGAAGCGCAAGAACGATCTCGCGCAGGCGCCGGCGCGCCAGCGGCAGCAGCGAGCACGAGACCAGCTCGCGAAATTCGGCCAGCGACGTCTGCTGGTAAATGGCAATGCGCCCGTAGACCGGCTGTCCCGCCCGGACAGGCCAGTTGCGGGATGAGCAGATGACTTTGAAGCCGGCCTGCCGCGCGGCTTCGATCAGGCGCGCATTCAAAAAATTGTAGGGGGCGGAAAAGCAATCGACGGCGCTGCCCAGCCCTTGTTCGAGCAGTTGCCGGGAAAGGCGAAGCTGAGCAGCGCAGGCCTCAAGCCCGAGCCGCAGCACGGGAGCATGAAAATGGCCGTGGGATTGAAACGACATTCCCGCGCGCTGCATCTCGCGCATCTCGTTCCAGCCGAGAAACCCGGCACAGCCGATATTGGACGTGTTCACGAAGAAGGTCGCCGTCAGCCCATGTTCCGCCAGCAGCGGAAAGGCGCATTGGTAGTCGCTGGCGAGCCCGTCATCAAAGCTGATCGCGACCGGATGCTTCCCGGCGGACGCGCTTGCGGCCTGGCGCACGTGCACCGGGGCGCAGCCGGCCGCGCGCAACTCGCCTAGCTGAGAGCGAAAATCGGCCAGCGAGACGCAGTACTTATCGCCCACGCAGGCGTGCTTCGCGATGCCGTGGTAGAGCAGTATGGGTACGCCGGCAATCGCTGGTCCACACCGGGCTAGTGCACTCGCTGCCATGCGTTCTCCTTACGGCCCGCCAGGCACTGGAGCAGCCCGAGCAGAAACGCCAGATTCATCGAGACCAGGAAGTAGCCGATCAGGGCGTAGCGCACCTGGCGCAGCCGGTTGCGGAACAGGAACCCGACCGCCGCCCACAGGTAAACCGCCGCCTGCAACAGCAGGGTTGCGCGGTAGAACGGGGCGCGGAGGAGAAAAAGGTTGCTGCCGAGGGCGAGGATCAGCAGGCAGGGGACGATCCAGCGCAGCAGCTTGTGCGAGATGAAGGCCAGCGCGGTGAAGCCGCGCAGCGGCACCCGCAGCAGCGAGGGCAAGGCGGCAAAACTTCCGGTTGCGATCCTTACCCGGCGCTTGAACTCGCCGCTGATGGTCGAGGCCGGATAATCAACGGCCTTGGCCTCCGGATCATAATGCACCTGGTAGCCAAAACGGCGGGCGTGCATGGAGGTGATGATGTCGTCGACCAGGGCGTCATGCTTAGGAGGAACGTAAGCCTGGCGGCGAATGGCATAAATGGCGCCGCTGGGAGTGAGAGTGGCGCCCAGGCGCGCCTCCATCAGGCGCAGCGCCGTCTCGTACTTCCAGTAAACGCCTTCGGTCTGGCGCGACTCGGGGCCGGCATCGAAGAACAGGGACCCGCAGACCACGCCGATGGAAGGCTCGGCAAAGTGACGCACCAGCTTGCGCAGCGAGTCCGGGGCAAACATGGTGCTGCTGTCGGAAAGCACGAGGATGTCGTGGCGGGCATACGCAAAAGCGGTGCTCAGAGCCGCGGCTTTGCCCTGGCGCTGCGATTTGAAGACGACCTCCACGCTCTGGTCGGGACGGTTGCGCAGAATGCTGTTGGTTTGATCGGTGGAGGCGTCGGAGACGATAACCACCTGCAGCTTGGCGCGCGGGTAATCGAGCTCGGCGATGTTGCGCAGCTTCTCCGGCAGGCGCTCCTCTTCGTTGTAGGCTGCCATCAGCATGGTGACCAGGGGAAGCTCCTCTGCCGGCCGCTCGCCGCGGCGGCGGTCGTTGCGGTCCATCAGGTAGCGCAAGTCGCGCGAGATTTGCGAGGCTCCGTAGCAGAAGAACAGCAGCAACGGGTAGCCAAAATAGGTGTACAGGATGGCCAGCAATGCCAGCCAGAATAGGGGCCCGGCGACCAAGCTCATCGCGCACCCCTGCCGAGCAGCAGAATCTTGGCAGTCTTGAAAGCCACCAGCAGGTCCAGCCCGATCGAGCAGTTCTTGATATAGAAAAGATCGTAGGCGAGCTTATCGGCGTTTTCGGCGATGGTTTCGCAGTATCCGCGGTTCACTTGCGCCCAGCCGGTGGCGCCGGGATATACGCTCCAGCGAAGGGTATAAAACGGTATCTGCTCGGCGAGCGGGTTTTCCTGTTCGGGCACGAAGGGACGCGGTCCCACCAGGTGCATGTCGCCCAGCAGGATGTTCCACAGTTGCGGCAACTCGTCCAGGCGGGAGGCGCGGATCCAGCGTCCCACGCGGGTGCAGCGGTCGTCGCGCTCGCGCACTGGCCGCCCCTCATCGGCCCCTTCGTACATGGAGCGAAACTTGTACAGGGTGAACAGCTTGCCACCCTTACCCACCCTGCGCTGGCGGAAGATCGCCGGCCCGGGCGAGTCTAGCTTGATGGCGATGGCGATCAGCAGCATCACCGGCGCCATCAGCAGCAATCCCAGGGTGGAGATCAGCAGCGAGAAGACGCGTTTGCAGAACTGGGTGGAGCGGGAAAGCTGGAAGCCGGGAGAGAACAGCAGCATGCTCGGCCGCAAAGCTTCCAGCGATACCTTGCCGGTAATCAACTCGTAGAGATCATTCCCTTCCTGGATGACGATGCCGCGCCGCTTCAGTTCAAGCAGAGGCTCAACCGGGAGGCGTCCGCGCCGCTCTCTCATGGCGATGACGATTCTCTGCACGCGGTGCGCGCGCGTCAGGCGCTCCAGGTCAGTGGAACCGGAGGGAGCTTGCCCGGTGGTGACGGGCGCGCCGCCCACCACGGCCCGCGCCGGGAGAGCCTGGTAGCTGTCCTGGGTAATGTGACTCACCACGCGGAAACCGAGTTCGGGGCGATTGGTAATCTCTTCCATCAGCGTGTGCGCCAGCGAGTCGTCACCGAGAATGGCCACGCGTTCCTGAAATACGGGCAGGGTATTAAGAAAGGCGAAAACGCGCCGCCAAACAGCGGTAAGCCCCGCCGCGCACACCATTCCGGTGGTGAGCACCGATTGCTCCAGGCGCATGGTGGGGAAGCTGCCATAGACGAGCGCCACTATGACACAGACGGCGCCGAAAACCTGGATCAACCTGGTGAAGACTTCGCGCTGGCTGTGCAGCACGGTGGAATCGTAGAGATCGAAGTAGTACATGCAAAGACTGAAAATTCCGACAATCAAGGCGATCCTTGCGCTGCCCTGTTCATAGCCGATGAACAGCTCGCCATCCAGCGGCCCTAGAATAGCCATAATGGCTATCAGGAACGCGGCTGCGGTCAGCAGCGCCTCCGACGCGCACAGCAGGACCGTGCGTACCGGAAAGTAGGCATTGAGAAAGCGGACCACGAGTCCCCTCTATTCTTCTTCGAACAGCTTTCCCCTGGAGCTCTTGCTGGGTTTGTAGTACGCGCCATAGGAATTCATCTGCTCGACATCCGTGGCGTCGTTCAAAACCACCCCGATCAGTTTGGGGCTGTCCATGGTTTCCAGCGCCTGCTTCAGCGCCTTGCGGGAAGCTACTGCCTTGCGCACCACCAGCAGAGTTCCGTCGGCCAGGCGGGCCCACAGGTTGGCATCGGCCATGGGCAACAGCGGCGGCGTATCGATCACCACCCAATCGAAGTGCTTCGCCAGATCGGCCAGGCCCTCGACCATGCGCCCGGACTGCAGAATGGACGCCGGGTGGCTCACGGTTCCGCCGGGGAGCACATACAAATTGGTCGAGCCCATGCGGAAGATGAAGCTGCGCAGCGCGGCCTGCTCCTGGTTCCACCATTCGCCAATGCCGGGACGCTTGGACAGGCCGAGCAGATTGCATACCCCCAATCTGCGCAGGTCGCCCTCGATGAGAAGCACACTGGAGGAAAGCCGCTTCTCCAGCGTCAGGGCAAGGTTCACCGAGATCAACGTTTTGCCCTCGTGCACGACGCTGCTGGTGACCTGCAGAATTTTCAGGTTTGTTTTTTGCCGCAGATTGATCAGCCGGGCGGACAGGACGCGGAACTTCTCGGCGCCAAGCCCGCGCTCGTCGTTAATCGCGACCAGGCGTTGGCCGTCGTTGGCGCCGAAGTCGGCCGCCGGCAGGCCGTCCAAGAAGGGACTAGACCTGGGCGCTTCGACCGCCACCCAGGAGATCGGGGAAGCCTTGGCCGGGGGCTGCGTATGCAGCTCGGACGCGGCGGCGGCTTCGTGGTCCATCGCGGGCCGCGGCAATGGTTGTGGCTGTGGTTCGGCGTCCAGCGGCGCGGGATCGCGTGGCAGGAAGGTTTCCATTGCTTCCCGCCCGGTAATCGTTTGCCGCAGGACTTCGCGTTCCAACTCGGTTTGTCTCAAGGCTTCAAAAATTCGGCTCATACGGCGGCAACTCCTGTATGCTCCTGCTCGCTGGTCTTGGCGTCGGAGCCGGGTTCCAAAATCTTGGCTATCTTCAGCAGCGCGTCCACGATCATCTTGCGATTGGCGTTGTCGTACTGCTGGTGCGATGTGCCGTTGCCGCTGCCTTGCGCCTGGGTGATATCGAGGCGCAGGTCGGCGGCGATCTCATCGATAATGGACGGCTTGATCCAGTTTTCCTGGCGGGCGTAGCCGTTCACCAGGGCGGCGTCGCAAATGTTGTTGATCAGCCGCGGAATGCCGTGCGAATGATGAACAATGGCGGCCAGGGTCTCGGGCGGGAAAATCTCCAGCATCCGTCCGGGAGCGCCGGCCATGGAAAGCCGCTTGTCGATGTAGCCGTGGATCTCGGACTCGGACAGCGGCTCCAGCTTGCAACGCAGGGCTACGCGCTGCTTCAACTGGCGCAGGTACGGCGAATCGAGAAGGTCGTCCAGCTCCGGCTGGCCGACAAGCAGGATCTGCAGCAGCTTGTACTGCGAGGTCTCGATGTTGGTCAGCAGCCGAATCTCCTCCAGCAGCTCCGCGGTCAGCAGATGCGCTTCATCTACCAGCAGCGCGGCGGTCGAGCCCCTGCGATAGACGTCAATGAGGAAATCATTGAGCTGCGCCAGCAGGTCGGCGCGCGTCGGCTTGGGGTCGGGAATGCCGAAATCGGTCACCACCTGCCGCAACATGTCGTCGCAGGAAAGCAACGGGTTGAAGATGAAGGCATGGGTCACCTTGGAACGCCGCAAGGCTTCGAGAAGGCATCGCAGCAACAGGGTTTTCCCGGTACCCACCTCACCCGTAAGCACGACGAAGCCCTTGCGCCCGCGAATGCCGTAAGTGAGGTTCGCCAACGCCTCATTGTGCTTCGCAGTGCCGTGATAAAACTGCGGGTCTGGGCCGACGCCAAAAGGATTCTGCGTTAGGCTATAGAATCTGCCGTACATCGGCTACCCCCTGTAAAACGTATAGAGATTTGCGCCAACCACGACTACCGTCATGAGCGTGGCGCTGCACCACTCCAGGATGCGCCGCCGGCGGTGCGCGTGCTCCTCGGAGGGAGTCACCAGGTGCGGAATGCCGGCCAGGACCCGAACACTAACCATGCGGTTGATCTCGTCTTCCGAACGGATTCGGTCATCGACGAACTCCGTAAGGAAGGTCATGCCGAGCGCCAATATGATTCCGCCGAGCAGGCCGATCACGCTGATTCGCAGGCGATCCGGCGAATAGGGCTTCTGCGGCAGACTGGGCGGGTCGAGAATGCGGAAGCCCTTGCCTTGCTGCCGCTTCTCCAGGTTGGTGGCCAACTGCGACTGCATCTGCTTTTTCAGCAGGGAATCGTAATTCGACTTGGACTGGTCGTAATCGCGGGTGAGATCGGCGAGCTGCTGCTCGCGGATCGGCGTCTGGTTCAAGCGGCCCTGGTAGGCGTTGACCTGGCCTTCAACCACCGCTATTTCCTTGCGTGTGTCGGCGACATCCTGAGCGTTGGCCTTCAGCTGTCCTTCAAGCTGCACCAGCGGGGATATGGCCTGCATTTCGGATGGGCTGATCGGGGGCTTGGCGGCGTCGACCTTCGCCAAACTGGCCTCCAAGCCTTTCTTGACGCGTTCGATCTCCGCGATGCGCCCTTTCAGTTGAATGACGTCGGGATGCTTGTCGGTATAGCGCGTTTCCGCGTCCGTCAAATCGGCTTTCAGCTTGGCCAGCTCCTTTTCCAGGGCGGGCATGGTTGTCATTACCTGGTCGCCGCCGACACGCACCGAGCGGTACTGATTGGCCATCGATTCCAGGTAAAGCTTATGTTGCTCGGCCTGGTTCAGTCTCTGCCCGAGGTTGCGGTAGCGGTCCTGCAACACCGAAAGCATGTGGACGTTACTCTCCAATTGGCTGGGGAGCTCGCCGAGGTAGCGGGTCTTGAATTCCTTGATCTTGGCCTCCTGCTGGGCCAGACTGGCGCGCGCGCTTTCCAGCTCGGTGGAGAGGAACTGGGTGGTGCTTTCCGAAAGCTGCGACTGCTCCTGGATCTCCTCGTCGATGAACAAGGATGTCAATTGCGTGGCCACCTTCTGCGCCATGGCAGAGTTTGGGGCGGAGTAACTGACGCGGAATGCCGTCAACTGCCTCTTGCCCGGCGCCTCCACCAGCTGGATCTGGATGTCTTTACGCATCTGCTCGACCAGGCCGTCCGGCCCCAGGCGCTGCCGCAGGTCCTCGTAGAGATGGTTGGTATTGATGATGCGTTCAAGCCGCGTACGGCTGAGGATCTGCTGGGTCATGCTTTGCAGCCGGTCCTGCAGGTCCATGTTGACGTTGGCCACAACGTATTGCTCCGGGACCTTCTGCGGCTCGACCAGGATGAGAGTGTCCGAGCGGTAGACGGACGGCATCAGGAGGCCGACTGCCCAGGAGATAAGCCAACAGGCAAAAAACGATCCGATCAGCCACCACCGCCGGCGGCACACGATTTGCCAGTAATCGGAAATGTTCAGCGCTGGCCGCGCGCTCTCGTCGTCGAACATCGTCTGTTACCTCCCTATCCCTTTTACGAAGTGCAAATCGAGCGTGAATTGAACCAGTCCGTGGTTCCCCGGTGCGCCAAGCAGGGCGTAGTCGGCCGTCTGCTTCACCCAAGCCGCGTCCACTCGCAGCGTGCCGTGGCGGTTAAAGTCGTAGCTCACCGCTCCACCCGCCCAGCTCGAGCGGTAAGTGATGTCACTGCTGGTGACCGCCCAAAGCACTTGATTGTCAATGTCGAATCGCAAGTAACCGGTCCAGCGCTTGGTCAAGCGTGAGCGGAACCCGGCGCTGCCGAAATTGGAAGTCACGGTAGTCATCAAGCCGCCCATGTTTTGGATCTGGTGCACATACTGCACATTGATGGCGTTGCGCTTGCCGTTCCAGGCGAAGGTTGCACCCATCATCGGTTGCCACTCGTTACTCTTGAGCTGCAAGATCAGCGTTGGGGTGACGGGGAAGGTGCCGCTACCGCGCGGGTTAGAAGGCCCGCCCCAGACGGTCAGCAGCGTGTGCGGTCCGAATTCAATGTTATCGAACAGCAGCAAAGCCGGCACCTGGGTCCGCGAGGTAAGGCCGTGGCTGTACTGATCGGAATACATGGCCTGCAAACCGATCACTTGGCGTCTAGTGATCTGGTCGGAGACGAAAACGGAGCCGTTGAACTGCTCCGCGCTGTACAGAACCGTACTCCCGCTCACGGTGGTATAAGCCGGACCGTAATCGTAGTTCTGATATCCACCCGTCACGCCGACAGCGAGTCGAGGTGTAAGCCGGTAGCTGATGTCCGCGTTAGAGACCAGTGCGGTGCGCTTGGAGTTGGCCAAAATGCCGTTGTAGGTTGGAGCAAAAGGCCCGCCCAGCTCGGGCAGGAGGGGCACGCGTCCGACCGTCTCGAAAGGATTGGTGGTGACACTGTAGTCTTGACGCACATGCAGGGTCCAACGGTGCGATGGCGCCCACAGCAAGTCACCGGCGGCATTCTGAGAATACTGACCGCTGTCGGTAGTTTGGAAACTCTGCGAGAATCCGGGCGTGTAACTCAGCGTCCAGATCGCCG
>JBEKQR010000154.1:0-9233 GCA_049519515.1 Candidatus Korobacteraceae bacterium | reverse complement strand
TGCTTCCACCCCAGCAATCGCAAAAGCGGCGCTTGCCGGGGACCCCGGTGGTGGTGCGGCGCAACGACGCCATCGCCGTCGCCGAAGCTCTCGACGGCGGCTACACGGGCATCGTCATTTCGCCCGGCCCGGGCACGCCGCGCGATGCCGGCATGACGCTGCAGATCATCCGCGAAGTGAGCGGCGCTGTGCCCATTCTCGGCGTCTGCCTGGGCCACCAGGCGATTGGCGAAGCCTTCGGCGGGCGCGTCATCCGCGCGCCCAAGCCGGTCCACGGCAAGGCCAGCGAGGTGACGCACGACGGCGCCGGCATCTTTGCAGGCGTGCCACAGCCGCTGGCGGTGGGACGTTATCACTCGCTGATCGTGGAACGCAGCACCCTGCCGCGCGAGCTGGAGATCACCGCGCAGACCCGCGATGGCCTCATCATGGGCCTGCGCCACAAACATCTGCCGGTGGAAGGCGTGCAGTTTCATCCCGAGTCGGTGCTGACCTCGCACGGCAAGAAGATGCTGGCCAATTTCCTGCAACAGTGCAGCGTAGCGCGTCCAGCCGCTGCCTCGGTCCGCGCGGCCGTGCCACAAAGGCGCGGAGCGTAGAGGCCATCAACGTGGAAGCGCCGGGCTTTATTGAGCTCTGCATAATTAATGTCCTAAGCCGCCTTTTGGAAGCAGCTCTGGTGGAAGCCCACGCCTTTAGGCGTGTGAATTAGGGCACCAAACGCGATGCGGCGTTAGCGATTGTTTTGAAGGGGCGCGGCTTTGCGGGGTCCCCAGCAAGTCCGCATTTGACTTGCTGGGGTGCCTTGAGCCGCGCCGAATAGATGCCAAACAGGAACGGCCTTTAGGCCCTGAGGTATCGCCCTCAGCGGCTAAAGCCGAGCTCGTAACTGCCCACACGGCACGCCTGAAAGGCGTGCCCCTTCAAAGATATGATTACAGCAATTGTGGTAACGCAATAAACTGCTGAATTTCGCTTCTCGTGAAACGTGCAACGAGAAACGTGAAACGACTAGCTTCAGCGTGCCGGCGCCGGCGTTGGCGTAGCCCCGGGGAACTGCACCTTGGGAGCGGTGCGCGAGCCCTCCTCGGCCTTGAAGTAGGCATCGTTGCGCGTGAAGCCGGACATGCCGGCCACGATGCTGTTGGGGAACAGGGCGATGTAGGTGTTATAGTCCTGCACCGCTTGGTTATAGCGTCGTCTTTCGACGGCGATGCGGTTCTCCGTTCCCGCCAGCTCGTCCTGCAAGCGCAGGAAGTTCACGTTCGACTTCAACTGCGGGTAGTTCTCCACCACCACCAGCAGCCGTCCCAGCGCCCCATCGAGCCGGTTGTTGGCCACGATCTTCTGTTGCGGGTCGCGCGCCGAAAGCAGCGCGGCGCGGGCATTGGCGATGTCGCGGAACACGGTTTGTTCCTGGCCGGCGAATCCCTTTACCGTCTCCACCAGGTTTGGAATCAGGTCGGCGCGGCGTTGCAGCACCACGTCCACCTGCGACCAGGCGGCGTTTACCGTTTCCTTCTTGCGCACCATCTCGTTGCGCTGGCTCACGAAAGAGCTGCCCACCAAAAGCGCCAGCAGCACCAGCACAATCAGCACCAGGATCAAGGCTTTGCCCATAATTAGTCGCTGCTCCCTTCCCGCGTAGTCCCCGGCAAACGCCGCGCGTGTCCCACATCTGCCGTTTTTAGCAGATGTGGGTTTTCATTCCGCCCGCGATCATTTCGGCAGCCCGTTGGATGCCAGCTGGTCGACGCAGTGCGTAATGGCCTCCACCGCCTCGAGGTAAGCCTGGTAAAGCGGCCCGATCTCCAGCTTGGCGGCGTGGCCCTCGCGCAGCTCCAGGGCGGTCTGAAACGCGCTGATATCCACGCCAAACGCCTCGCCGGCCGTGGTGATCACCGCCCGTTTTTGCGCGGGCACATGGCGGTCCACCGCGATCAGCGCGTGACGCAGCAGCGTCACCACGGTGGAGATCGATTTTGCCACCGCCTTCTTCAACTCTTCCTCTGTTGGCGCCAGCAGGTAATGCTGCCGCAGCTTCAGCAGCAGGCTGCGCAGCTCGTGTTCGAGCTGTACCCGATGCAGATTCATCGGGACCTCGATTTCCGCGAGAAAATCGCGCCCGGCAAGGATGCGGTGCTTGTGCTTCAGGTCCAGGGTCTCGATGGCAAAGACGTCCGCCGAGGTGCGCAATTCTTCCGTCGTCATGCACAGCGGAAGGCGGTGGCGAAGTTTCTTGGACCACCACTCGAAGACGGGAGCCAGTTGCTTCAGCGCCGGCCCGCCGGCGTCGTGAAGCAGGCACAGCAGGTTCACGTCGGAATAGTGTTCATGGTAGTCGTCGCCGGCCGCTGAACCGTAAAGCACCAGGGCATCGAGGTTCGGCCCGGCTGCCGCCTTCAAGCGCTCGACGAATTCATCCAGTTGGTGTTTCATAATCCGCCATCTTTGAAAGGGCGCGGCTTCACGGGGTCCCCAGCGAGTCTGCATTTGACTTGCTGGGGCGCCTTCACGGGCTGTGGAAAAACAGATTCCAGATCAAACGAAACCACAAGCTCTTGTTAAGCCGTCTTGTAGTATCCACACCCCATAGCGCCTCGCTTGTTGCTTCGGCGCGTTTTTCCGCAGCCTGTTCAGCCGCGCCGAATAGATAGCTGAAAGCCGCCGCTCATTTCAAAATATTTACCAGGAACCGCTGGCGCCGCCGCCTCCGCTTGAGCCGCCGCCGAATCCCCCGAACCCTCCGGAGCCGCCGCCGAAGCCGCCGCCAAAACCGCCTCCGCCGCCCCAGCCGCCGCCAAAGCCCCCGGGACCAATCCACCAGATTCCGCTTCCGGGGCGGCGCCTGGTACCAGGGCGAAACATGCGAATAAAAAATGGAATAGCCGACAACCCGAATGGCAGGATAATCCACCACGGGAAGCCGGGCTCGGGCCGCCTTTGCGGTAGCACCCTGACGGGAGGTTGCGGCTGCAGCGTAACTTTACTGGCGCCGGCGATCATCTGCGCCAACTGGTTGACTCCGATCTCGATGGCGCCGCTGTAATCGCCGCGCCGCAGCGCCGGTATCATGGCCCGGCCAACATCGCCGGCGCGGGCATCGTTGATTACCGGTTCCAGCCCGTATCCGACCTCGACGCGGTAGCGCCGCTCGCGCGGCGCCAGCAACAGCAGCACCCCACGGTTATCCTTGCGGCCGACGCCCAGATGCTTGAACAGATCGACGGCATACTCCTCGACCCCCTGGCCCTCCAGCGAGCGAACCGTAACCACCGCCACCTGCACTCCCGTTTTGCGCTCTACCTCGGCGCACAAGGCGTTCAGGCGCGCCGTGGCCGGCGCGGCCATTACTCCCGCCAGGTCGGTGACATAGCCGCTGGCGCGAATGTCGGCGATCTTCTCCGCCGAGGCGGCAAGCGCCCCCAGGATCAGCAACAACGGCAGCACGAGCCTCGACGGAGGCCGCCTCCGCGCCCGCTGGGATGCTTGCGGCAACTGGATACGGGTGATCATTTCTTTCGCTAAGCTATTCGACCGCGGGACTGCGGTCAAGCCCTAAGCAGACGCAACCCCACACGTAGGTGTAAGGGCGTTCGCTTGAGGACCCCGGTTTGCGGGTCGGCGGGCGCGGAGTCGAAGGATATACAGGTTTTGAAGCTCGACTTACCGTTGCAGTTGTTAAATGCAGATCCCTCGACTCGGGATGACGAATCTCTGGTGAGAAATGCGGCTAGATGTTCTTTTCGCTGGTTTTCAGAAGCTCGTTGACGATGGTGACCAGCTCTTCCGGGTTGACCGGCTTTTCCAGATACAGGTCTGCGAGCGGCTCCGCAGCCTGAAAGGCCTCGGCCACGTATCCGGAGACCACCACGACAGGCATGGTCGAATGCGACTTGGCGGCTTGCACCACGGCCCTGCCGTTGGCGTCCCCCAATCTCCAGTCGGTCACCACCGCATCGTAGCTGTTGGTTTTCAGCAGCTCGATGGCTTCATGGGCGGACGTTGCTGCGGTCACCGCATGCCCGGCGGCCTCCAGAATGGCGCACTTCAACGTCACCACATGAGGCTCGTCGTCGATGCACAGAATTCTGGCCATAGCAGAAAAATTCCTTATGACAACTGAATGAGCCTGCAAGGCACCCGTTACCCTGTTTCCAGTAAATAGGTAAAGCGCCTAAAAGAGCTTAACAGGGCCGGTATCCAACGCCTAGGATAAACCGCCTATCGAGCACAGTTCCACCCGGCGGCCCAAAGTCATGCCTGCTGCCTTCATTCTCAGCATCTTGGCGATGCTTGTCAAATCAGTTCGGCCGAAAGTGGGATCAATTTGAATAGGCGCCCCATCAGGTCCCGGTGCACCGGGTACTCAGCGGGGCACCCGTCTATGGCAGCTTGCGTCCTATGGATTTGGCCTGGGTAAACAGGTACAGGTAATCCGGCCCTCCCGCCTTGGAATCGGTTCCGGACATGTTGAATCCGCCGAACGGGTGCGCGCCCACCATGGCGCCGGTCGATTTGCGGTTGATGTAGAAATTACCGACGTGGAACTCGCGCATGGCGCGCGCGATTTTCTCTTCTGACGTTCCGTAATAGGAGCCGGTTAGCCCGAAGATCGTATTGTTGGCGATGGCCAGCCCGTGCTCGAAATCGCGGCACGGCATCAGCGCCAGCACCGGCCCGAAGATCTCCTCCTGCGCTATGGTAGCGCCAGGATCAACGTCGGCGATTACGGTGGGCTCGATGAAATAGCCATCTCCGGGGGCGCGCTGGCCTCCGGTGATGAGCCGGCCGCCTTCCTGCAGTCCCACGCTGATGCAGGAAAGAATTTTGTCGGCGGCGGCCTGGTTGATTACCGGTCCCATGCCGGGGTTTGCTTCCGCCGGACCCACCGTAATCCGTTCCACCCGCGCCTTCAGCCGCTCGATGAACTTATCGTAGATGCGCTCGTCGATGATCGCCCGCGAACATGCCGAGCATTTCTCCCCCTGGAAGCCGAAAGCGGAAACCGCCACGCCTTCCACCGCGGCGTCCAGATCGGCGTCGGCATCCACCAGGATGGAGTCCTTGCCGCCCATCTCCAGAATGGCGCGTTTGATCCAAATCTGCCCCGCTTGCGTCTCCGCCGCCATGCGGTTGATCTGCAGGCCGACCTCGCGCGAACCGGTGAAGGCGATGAAGCGAGTCTTGGGATGCGCGACCAGGGCATTGCCGAAGGCGCTGCCGCTGCCCGTGCAGTAGTTCACTACGCCGTCGGGCATGCCGCACTCCACCAGCAGCTCCACCAGCTTGGCGGCGATGGCCGGCGCATCGCTGGAAGGCTTCAGAACCACCGTGTTTCCGCAAACGATCGCGGCCGCCGTCATGCCGGTGGTGATGGCCAAGGGGAAATTCCAGGGTGGGATTACCGCGCCCACTCCCAGCGGGATATACCACAGGTAATCGCGTTCGCCGGGATACTGAATCGGGGGCTCCGAGCCTGCCAGGCGCAGCGCCTCGCGGGCATAGAATTCGCAGAAGTCGATCGCCTCGCCAATATCGGCGTCGGCTTCGGCCCAGTTCTTGCCGACTTCCACCACCATCCAGGCAGACAACTCAAACTTGCGCTCGCGCATGGTGCTGGCCAGGCGCAGCAGCAGTTGCGCCCGTTGTTCGACCGGAGCCTGCTTCCAGCGCTCGAAGGCCCGCAAGGCCTCATCCATCACCAGGGCGACCTCGCCCGCCCCGGCCTTCTGAAACACGCCGACCACTTCCGCCGGCCGGGAGGGATTGATTGACGTAATTTTCTCCTTCGTCTTGTAGGTCCGGCCACCGACGATCAGGTCGTACTCGCGCCCGAGTTGAGTGCGCACTCGTTCCAGCGCCCGGCGCATCTTGTCGGCGTTTTCAGGCTGGCGGAAATCGGTGAACGGCTCGTTGCGAAACGGGCCCGGCTCAATCGCCCGGCCGAGCTCGACTTGGGTAGAAGTCATGGCAGCACTCCTCGCGCTTTGCAGATATTAATGCACCTTGATTTTACCGCTGCGGAGCTTCACGATGACATTCGGCGCGTGCCCCATATCTGCCGCTTTTAGCAGATGTGGGATCGGGAAAGGGGGGCAGGATTCTATGCTTCCGGAGGCTGATCCGGCTGCCGGGGTTGCAGGTCGGAGTCCCCGGTATGCTCAGTCTTGGCATGCTGGGATGAAAGCGGCGAGTCGCTCATGCGGAAACGCGTGCGCACGTGTTCGGAGATCAACTCCACCGCCGCGCGATTGCCTTCCGGATCGCTCTTGATGAGGTACTCCATGGCATAGACGAGCACCCGCTGGCCTTCCATGTAGCGAGGATCGGAGGTGCGCTTGCGCTTCAAGTGCTCGCTGCTGGGCCGTGCCGGAATGACCACTACTTTACCCATGGGACCTCACTCTTCACTATGAATGCCGCAGGCACCCCGGCCGTTGCCTCCACCGAATCTGACCGGGGTTCCGCGCGGGCAAAAAAAAAAGAGTGCCCGAACGGGCACTCCTGACCTGAGGAGATGTTGTTTACTTATGGTCCAGAAGCGAAGTGGCGCCTAATTCCTTGCGCTGGTTGTTGGGGACGGTGCGCCCGGAGCGGGTGGCGGCGGCCCCGGCGGCAAACTCCGGCCCGTACTTTTCCAGCAATACGGGAACCAGCGCCCCCTCGGCCTCCTTCACGAAAGTCATGGCGCCGTTGGCGTCCATGTCGATGCGGATGAAATCGCCCAGCTTGACCTGACTGGTGGCTACCAGGTTGGCCAGCGGGAACACTATGCAGCGCTCAATGGCGCGCTTGAGGTGGCGAGCGCCGTACTTGGGATCGGTCCCTTCCTGCAGCAGGTACTTCTTCACGTTGGCGGTGCAACTGAAAACGAACTGATTGTTTCCCGTGGCCTGCAGGATGCGCTGCTGCACCATCCCGAGCTCGATCTCCAGGATCTTCTCCAGGTGTTCGAGCCGCAGGGTCTTGAAGACCACGATCTTGTCGATGCGGTTCATGAACTCGGGCGAGAACTTGCGCCGCGCCGCTTCCACGGCGGTGCGGTTCATCTTCTCGTCCAGCTTTCCGTCCAGCTTGGCCGGGCCGGAGGAGAAGCCCATGGCGCCGCTGATCAGCTCGTTCATCTCTCCCGCGCCCAGGTTGGAAGTCATCACGATCAGGCACTGCGAGAGATCCACCCGGCGGTTATCGCCCAGGGTGAGGGTAGCTTTGTCCAGAATGCCGAGCAGCAACTGCCAGAGCGCGTCGGAAGCCTTCTCGATCTCGTCGAACAGCAGGATCGAGAGCTTGAGCTTCTCGGTGTGCCACTGGTTGAGCGCCTCCTGGGTGAGCAGGGGGTGGGTTTCGCGGTGCCCGAGGTAGCCCGGAGGCGATCCGATCAGCTTGGCGATCTCGTGCGAATGCTGGAACTCGGCGCAGTCGATCTTGATGACCGCGCGGGCATCGCCGAACAATGCCTCGGCGACCGCTTCCACCACGCGCGTTTTGCCCGAACCGGTTGGTCCAAGAAAAAGGAGATTGCCTACCGGACGGCCCGGCGCGTTTAACCCCGCCAGAAACATCTGGTAGATCTCAGTGACCTTCTCGATGGCGGCGTCTTGACCAACAATTCGCCGGCGAAGAGCGGTCTCAAACTCCGTAGCGTCGCCACTACGGCGTGAAGGGTCGAGTGTGGCGTTGAGTCCAGTTTTCATTTTGTGGCCCTAATCACCTTTGCTGGGGCCCGGCCCCGTATTCCGGAGCGCAAATTAAAGGATCACGTGCAGCAAAGACCAATGTCTCAGATCAAAACAATACTACCGCTGACTTGCCCGGAAAGTCTCTGTGGAAACTGCAGTCGGCCCGTGGTCGGCGAAACCTGTCATCGCGACTAAAAGGCTTAGATGCGCACTGCCCCCGGAAAGATAAGGCCGGCGAATATTTCCCGGCTGGAACTTGAGAGAATAACCGTGAACTCCCGGGACAAATCATTCTCCGGCCACCATCCAGCTTACGCCGGATAGTGAATGTCCGGCCAGTCGAGCCGTGCCCAGCTCTCGCGTAATGTTTAAGAAATAGTTATCAGTTCCTGCCTGCTCCTGCTCCGCTCCGCTCTGGCTACGCTCGCCCGGAACTCGCGCATCAAACATGATATCGCACACTTACAGAATAACAGGCGCATCTTTGCCCCATCTCCCAACACGCGGCTTGGCTGCTTTGAGCGAGCAACTCTCTTTCTCAGACAGTACCTCCCGCATCAACACTCGATGAGAAATCGGCCACTCCCGGCAACCGATGGATGGCCCTTGCCACAGTTGGCAAATGTGGTGCGGAAAAGCACATTTCTTTCCATATTGAGGGACGCACCCCTACAAAATGTGGGCCACCAGGCCAATGGGACGCGGCTGGCGCCGCCTTCTTCGCCCCGCAGCCGTTCTCGTTCTATAATGCAGCCGTCCCCTGGATTTTCGTTTTCGGTGCGGCCGGCGGATCACCGTCTTGCCGGGGGTTTCGGAAAAGTGCCGAAGTTATATCGCCCAGGGTTTTCTCCCCAGATCTGCCTAATTGGCGGATGTGGGTCTTTAGCGCGGCTTGCCGTCGAGGCCATGTGAAAATTGGATCAGGAGTCCTAAATGCCTATTCAAAAGGTAGCGAAGATTTGGCGCAATGGTAGCTTGATTGATTGGGACGACGCGAAGATTCACGTTCTGTCGCATGTTGTGCACTATGGAAGCGCGGTGTTCGAGGGCGTGCGCTGCTATAGCCTGCCGAGCGGGCCGGCCATCTTCCGCGCCGACGAGCACATGCAGCGGCTGATCGATTCCGCCAAGGTGTATCGCATGGAGCTGCCTTATTCGCGGCAGCAACTGGTGGACGGCATGGCCGAACTCATCCAGGTCAACAGGGCCTGGCCTTGCTACATAAGGCCGATTGCCTTCCGCGGTTACGGCGAGATGGGCGTCAACCCGCTCAGCGTTCCCATCGAGGTCTACATCGCCAATTTCCCCTGGGGCAAATACCTGGCGGTGAGCGACGAAGGGGTTGACGTGTGCGTCTCTTCCTGGACGCGTATGGCCCCCAACACCCTGCCGGCGATGGCCAAAGCGGCCGCCAACTACATGAACTCGCAGTTGATGAAGATGGAAGCGGTACTCAACGGCTACGTCGAGGGGATCGCGTTAGACCCCAATGGTTATGTAAGCGAAGGTTCGGGTGAGAACATATTCCTGGTGCGCCAGGGCAAGCTGTGG
>JBEKQR010000153.1:0-9788 GCA_049519515.1 Candidatus Korobacteraceae bacterium | reverse complement strand
CGGCCATGGTGAGGTCGCCTTCGTTTTCGCGGTCTTCGTCGTCCACCACGACGATCATCCGCCCGGCGCGAATTTCTTCCACGGCGGCAGGCACGTCGCAGAACGGCGTTTCGGGAGTCATAAGAGAGCTCTTAAAAATTTTACCAAATTCTCGGGATCGAGCGGCGCCACGACAGGACCAGGGCAATTGAACGAGAAAAAAAGAGACGTCATGGCGAGCGAAGCGCGTAGCCGGGGTCTCAGGCACGCATGCTTTTGCGTGCTGGACTTCCCCGCAGCCCGTTCAGCCCTTTTTCAGGGCCGCTTTGAGTCCTTCCAACGGCAGCGTGTTCAGAACATCGGAGCAGGTCAGCCAGGCGCGCCTGGCCTGCAAGACGCCGTATTTCAACTTCTCGAAGTGCGAAGTATGGTGGGCGTCGGTGTTGATGATGATCTTCACTCCGCGTTCGCGCGCCAGGCGCAGGTGCGCGTCGCAGAGGTCAAGCCGGTCGGGATACGCATTCAGCTCCATGGCGACCTTGCGGGTGGCCGCCGCCTTGAGCACCGCATCCAGGTCGAAGCGATAAGCGTCGCGGCGCAGCAGCAGGCGTCCGGTTGGATGTCCGATGAGGTGTACGTGCCGGTTTTCGAGCGCGCGCAGCAGCCGGCCCGTCATCTGTGCCGGCTCCTGGTTGAAGGCTGAATGCACGCTGGCGATCACCACATCCAGTTGCGCCAACGCCGAATCGGCCAGGTCCAGCGCGCCATCGGGAAGGATATCGACCTCGATGCCGGCCAGGATCGAGATACCGTCGATCTGCTCGCTGGCGCGGCGGATGCGGCGCATATGCTCTTCGGTCCGTTTCTCGTCCAACCCGTTGGCGAAGGCCAGATTCTTCGAGTGCTCGGTGATGGCGATGTACTGGTAGCCGCGCTCGCGGGCCGCGACAGCCATCTCTTCGATCGTGCAGCGCCCATCGGTCTCAACCGTGTGCATGTGCAGTTCGCCGCGAATGTCCTCGGTCCTCACCAGTTGCGGCAGGGCATGGCGCTCCGCCGCCTCCAGCTCGCCGCAGTTCTCGCGCAGCTCCGGAGGAATCCAATCCAGTCCCAGCTTGCCGTAAATCTCCTCTTCGGTCGCGCTGGCCACGAGACTACCTTGCGGCGAGGGGGCCGGCAAACTCAGTTCATCGGCGTGCGCAAGCTGAGCATCGGGAGAAGGCAATTCGCCGGCCTGCGGAGGCTGGGTCGACGATGAGCGAACTTCGTTTGCTGGCAGCGTGAACAGCCCGTACTCGTTGAGCGTGTAGCCCTGCTTCAGAGCGCGCTGTCGCAGCGCCACGTTGTGCGCCTTGGAGCCGGTGAAGTACTGCAAGGCCGCGCCAAAGGATTCCGGCGGCAGGATGCGCACGTCGATCTGCATGCCGCTGCGCAGCTTGAAGCTGACCTTGTTCTCGCCCCGGGCAAGCACGTCGACTATTCCGGGAAACTGCAGGATGCGCTCCACCAGCGCGTTGCGCTGCGCGGGGTCGGAGCAGCATGGGCCGGTGATCAGCAGGTCCAGGTCGCCGACCGTCTCCCGCCCGCGGCGCAGCGAACCCGCCGGAGTCATCTTCTCCACTCCCGCAAGCTGCCCGACGTGCTCCATCAATTTCTGCGCCGTGCGGTCGGCCTCATCGAGATAGAAGCGGCCGGTGATGCTGCGGTAGGTTTGGATGGCCTTCAGAATCTTCTGCTCGATTTTTTCGCTCATGCGCGGCAGCGCGCGCAGCTTGCCCTCGCGCGCCAGTTGCTCCACGCCGGTAACGTCGGAAACCTGGAAGTTCGTCCAGATCAGGTTGACGGTCTTCGGCCCGAGTCCCTGGATTTTGAGCAGTTCGAGCATGGAGGGGCGATACTTCTCGATCAACTGGGCATGCAGCCGCAGCTCGCCTTCGTCGAAGATTTCCTTCAGGTTGGCCAGCATTCCCTTGCCGATGCCGGGGACCTCCAGCAGCTTTTTGGGCTCGCCGATCAGATCCGCGACCTGGTTTGGCAGGGCCTCGATAGACTCGGCTGCGTTGCGGTAGGAACGTATGCGGAAGGAATCTTCGCCGGCGATCTCCATCAGGTCGGCGGTTTCATACAGGATGCTGGCAATTGCCTTGTTGTCCACGTGCGATCTTCCCCGGCTTCTGCCGGGGACCTTGCGGAAATTCTAGCAGTGCCTGCCGTGAGATGCTTTGAGGGGGCGAGCAACTTAACGCCGTTTAAGCCTGAGCGGATTGTTCCGCTTTCGAGAGACAAAGAAATGCTGGCTGAGAGCAGCTTGTAGTTAGCCGCGAATTACCGCCGGGCGTAGTGTTCACCTGGAATCTCGTTCCAGGCGGTCACGCCGCGCCGTTCTACCTCCTCGGCAAAGCGCTCGCTCACTCGCGAGAGCACGGCAAAGATCTGGGTGGCACGGTTGACGTAGTCGGGGGCATTTTCCCAGACAGCTTCAAACTTCTCGGGGTATTCGGAGGCCAAAACCGCGGTCCCGGCGGCCATACAGGCAATTCCCAACGGGCGCCGGCCGGTGATCACCAGCAGCGCTCCCGCGCCAATCGATCCGAAGACCAGCGCCTTCTTCCAGTTCTGCATGTGCTCCTCCATCGCGGCCGCGGTTGCGTTAATCAGCCGGACCCGCGGCAGAACGCGTCGTCTGCCGGGACGCTCGTTGCGGCCCCGAATACCGCTGTTTTAGATTGCCATGCCGCAGCGCCTGTTGTATTTGCGACCTCGCTGCGCCAGTCGAATTGTTGGTCCATGTTACACCTGTGAACTGCTGTTTTTACCCTGACAGTCCCGCCGCCGCGTAACGCTTGTTTCAAAAACATTTCTGAGGAATAAGGCGTGTTCCCTCAGGGGCTAAAGCCCGCATTTTTGTTGGCTCTGGGCGGCGTGGCTCAAGGCACCCCAGCAAGTCAACTGCGGACTTGCTGGGGATCCCGCGAAGCCACGCCCTTTCAAAACACTATTTTTGAAACAAGCTCTAGCGGCAATGTATGTTAGCCCAGCGCTTTTAGCGCTGGGACGGCGAAGGTGGGAAGTTGTCGAGCCTCCTGTAGGGGCGATGCAAGGTGTTCTTACGCAAAGTCACGCATACTCTCCGTCCGCGACGAAAGGAGCCGCCGGGAGTATTTCGTTTTTTGACTCCTTATCACCCTCTTTAGTGACCCTGGTCACAGCCAACATTTCGCGCTCGAACTTAAATACGAGCGATTTGGCTATAAAAGATTTCGATTTATGCGATAAAATATTTTAATTGATAGCCGGAAGCAAAGATTCGTACCAGTAACCGTGAAACGTGTAGTTTTACCCATGTTCTTAACAGTTTCGGAGAAAAAACCATGAGCGTAATACCGGGGATCAAACCCCCGCAAGTCTATGTTGATGAAGTAATGGCCCAGGTAAAGGCCAAGAACCCGGCTGAACCGGAATTCCACCAGGCGGTTCAGGAAGTGCTGGATTCCTTGCGCCTCGTCCTGCAAACCCATCCTGAGTATATTTCCCACCGCATTCTGGATCGCATCGTCGAGCCGGAGCGCGTCATCATGTTCCGCGTGCCCTGGCAGGACGATCGCGGCCAGATCCAGGTGAATCGCGGTTTCCGTATTCAGATGAATAGCGCGATTGGACCCTACAAGGGCGGCCTGCGCTTCCACTCCTCGGTCAACCTGGGGATTTTGAAGTTCCTGGCCTTCGAGCAGACGTTCAAGAATTCCCTCACCACCCTCTCCATGGGCGGCAGCAAGGGCGGCTCGGATTTCGATCCCAAGGGCAAGAGCGATGACGAGGTAATGCGCTTCTGCCAGAGCTTCATGATCGAGTTGTACCGCCACGTCGGCCCGGATACGGACGTCCCGGCGGGCGACATCGGCGTGGGCGGGCGCGAAATCGGCTACCTCTTCGGCCAGTACAAGCGGATTTGCAACGAGTTCACGGGCGTGCTCACGGGCAAGGGCCTGAACTGGGGCGGTTCGCTGATCCGGCCGGAGGCTACCGGCTACGGCTGCGTCTACTTTGCCCAGGAGATGCTCAAGACCCGCAAAGACTCGCTGCAAGGCAAGGTCTGCCTGGTCTCGGGCAGCGGCAACGTCTCCCAGTACACGGTGGAGAAGCTACTCGATCTCGGCGCCAAGCCGGTCACGTTCTCCGATTCCGGCGGCATGATCTACGACCCCGACGGCATCGATCGCGAAAAGCTGGCCTGGGTCATGGAGCTGAAGAACGTTCGCCGCGGCCGCATAAAGGAGTACGCGGACCATTACAAGACGGCGCTGTTTGTCTCGGCCGATATGCAGCGCGACCACAATCCGCTGTGGGCGGTCGAAGCCGATTGCGCCTTCCCCAGCGCCACTCAGAACGAAATCAACACCAAGGACGCTGCCAATCTGATTAAGAACGGCATCAAGGTCGTTTCCGAAGGCGCCAACATGCCCAGCAGCCTGGCGGCTACCAAGGCGTTCATCGATGCCAAGGTCCTCTACGGCCCGGCCAAAGCGGCCAACGCCGGCGGCGTGGCAACCTCGGGACTGGAAATGGCGCAGAACAGCGCCCGCATCAGTTGGACCCGCGAGGAAGTGGACCAGCGGCTGCACAACATAATGATCGCCATCCACAAGAACTGCTTCGAGACGGCGGCAAAGTACGGCACTCCGGGGAACCTGGTCAACGGAGCCAACATCGCCGGCTTTACCAAGGTGGCAAACGCCATGCTGGATCAAGGCTTGGTGTAAGTTCTTCCCAGAGGAAAGCAACATTGGAGGTGGGGTTCTATCTCACCTCCTTTTTTTGTGCGTTTGTAGCGCTGGCCTCCAGGCCGGCTGTCCGGGGGGCGTCCACGCCCGCCGAATCTGACAGCTGCGCACGCACCTCTACCGTTTTGGGTCGTTATTGTGCCCGCAGCATCGTTCCCGCTGCCGGACGAATCCAATAAGCGGGAAGGGAATCATGGCCGAGAAGACTGAGACTCGCAAAAACCAGATGAGCGACCAGGAATGGCGGCGGGAGCTGACGCCTGAGCAGTATCACATCCTGCGGGAGAAGGGCACGGAGAGGGCGTTCACCGGCGAGTACGCGCACACCAAGACGCCCGGCGTCTATCGCTGCGCCGCATGCGGGCAGGATCTGTTTACTTCAGAGACGAAATACGATTCCGGCAGCGGCTGGCCGAGCTTCTATCAACCAATGCAGCCGGAGTCGGTCGAGAACCACGAGGACGCCAGCCTGGGCATGCGCCGCACCGAGGTGACGTGCTCGCGCTGCGGCTCCCACCTGGGACACGTCTTTCCCGATGGCCCCCGCCCCACCGGGCTGCGCTACTGCATCAACTCCGCCTGCTTAAAGTTAAACTCGAAATAAAAGCGGTAAACCATAGAATTTACAGAGAATCACAGAGGGAAAATGCCAGGTGCTGGTGCCCCACGTTCGCCCATCGGGGTCCCCGGCGAGCGCAGCTCGCTGGGGTGATTTGGCTAACGTGGGGTAGTTCCCCACACCAGCAAAAACGGCCGTTGCTATGGGTTCTCGGCGGATTTGAGCGAGAAAGAAACTACCCCATCCCGCTTCGCGGGACCGAACAGCGCGACGCTCGTCCACCCCAGCTGACGCAAAATCGGCGTCCGCTGGGGACCCCGGAGTGGGGCACCCGCAGTCCGCTACTTGTGCTTACCCGCAGTTGGGACAGGTATTTCCTCCGGCGGGTTGTAGACGGCGGGCTCGCCCAGGCTTCCCTTGGCCGGCAGGTGGCGGATGTACTGCACGATGCTCCAGATTTCATCGTCGTTGAGGATGCCCTTCGAAGCCGGCATGCCTGACGGCCCCAGCCCGTTGTCGATTATCCACTTCAGTTGGCCGTCGGTGTAATCCTGCACCTGGCGTGAATTGAGCGAGGGCACGGGCGGATACATACTCTGCGCAAAGGGAACGCCGGTGGCCTGGCCGTCAAGGCCATGGCAGACCATGCAGTAAACCCCGAAGTTCTTCTGCCCCTGGCGAATAGTTTGCTCGTCGGCAGGAAGAGGGTTGCGCTCTCCTTTGTTTCCGACCGTAAAGCGGTGCTTCACCTGGGTTGCAACCGAGTCCTCAAGCGAGCTGGGCTGCCTGACGCCGCAGCCGGCGGCCGGCAGCAGGCCGGCCGCGGCCACCAGCCCCACGATCCAGCGGCAGTATCCCCAACGAGCGCGGCGTTTCATGTCACTCCACTACGATGGTCATTTTCATGTTGCCGTGTCCGACGCCGCAGAAGTGGTGGCAGATGACGGTGTAGGTGCCGGGGGACTGGGGCGTAAGGCTGACCTCCAGGGTCTTGCCCGGCTCGATCAGGCCGTCGATCTTGAGCTGCCGGGAGAAGAAGCCGTGGGTCACGTCCAGGCTCTTCAGCCGCAAGATGACCGGCTCGCCGCGCTTAATGTTGATCTGGTTGGGCGTGAATTCGAAGCGCTTGGCGGTGATGTCGATCACCCGCGGACTGGCCTGGCTCCTCGCCTCAAAGGGCGCGCTAACCCATATCAGTACGGCTAAAAAGAGTAATAAACTCAGACATTTTCGGTTGCTCATAACTCTCCTTTTCGTTCCGCATTACGCCCGATGCATCAGGTCCCGCGCCGCCCAGAAACTCATTTGCGACCAGCTACGCAGCCTGGTTGCGTCGTGTGCCTATAGCAAAATGGCTGCCCTGGCTTTTCGGCGCTGACCTGGGCGGCTGCCGGGTCTCAGAGGGACACCGGTTTCAAAATCTGCTGCACGCCATTCACGCCCCCGTATTCGCGCAGGCTGAGCTCAACGTCTTCGATCGAGAGCGAGTTGACCGCCGCCACCGCCTGTCCCGGCTTCTGGCTGACGATGCGGAGTCCCAGGTTCTTGAACGGCCGCTCCTTGTCGAATGCTATGGGTTTTTTCTGCTCCGTTTTTTCCGGGTCGGGAAAGGCCCAGCACAGCGAACGCGCGGCGTAGTGATTGACGCCGCTGATGTGGTGCTCGTCGTCGCGATGAATGTGGCCGTAGAGTACGGTGATGTTCTGATAGGGGGTGAGCAGGTTCATCACCTCGTCGCCATCGCTGGTGAACCACTCCCACTCCGGCTTCAGGTCGAACAGCGGACGATGCGTAAAAACCACGATAGGCGCGGTCTTAGGGAACCTGGACAGGTCCTGCTTCAGCCAGGCAAGCTGCTCGGCGCCCACCTCGGGCGTGGCGCGGGAGACGTTGTCGAGCGCGATGAAGTGAATGCCGCGATGGTCGAACGAGTAGTTGGTGGGGCCGTAAACTTCGCGGAAGAGCTGGCCGTGGTCGAGTCCGGCGTCGTGCTCGCCGGGAACGCAATACATTTTGGGGACCTTCAGTCCGGAGGCGATCTCCTTGAACCGCTGCATGCGCCGCGCGTGCTCGTCCTTGTCTTCGCTGTCGTGCGTCAGGTCGCCGGTAAACAGGACGAGGTCCGGCTGCTGCGGCAGTGCGTTTACCATTTCGACGGCCCGCTCTAACGCCTTCGAGCCCTGCATATTCGGTGGACCGCTGCCCACATGCGCGTCGCTGAGTTGAATGAAGGTGAAAGGCGAAACGGATTCGCCATTCGCGTCTTTGAGCGCCGTGCCCAGTGCGTGCGCCTCGCGTCCCGCGCCAAGCAACGGCGAAACCTTATATAAGGTTCCAATTCCCAGCGACATGCCTGCCAGCTTCAGGAATCTGCGCCGATCTACTGAGTCGCCCATCGTGTGGCCTCCTGGCCGGGGTTGAAGCCCCGGCTGCATGGTGCAAAACGGCAGGGAAGAAGTTTTATTCCCGCTTGTGAAAGAATATTTACCAGGGGCCATCCTGCTGTTGCAGGGTGTCCCGGGTCCCGCCCCACTTTTGGGCTGACCTGGGGCATTTCCTCGTGCTCGGGCGAAAATTTTGGGAATGGAAAACAGGAAATCTGAACCGGCGGGGAATATTTCGCCCGTTTCAGAGTTACCCTTAATAGCACGAAGTTGAGCTCGGATGCAAAACCAGCAGAGCCATTCCGGGAGCTTCGAAGAGCTGGCGATGCCGCTGTTCGCATCGCTCTACAACTTTGCGCACTGGCTGACGCAGAACCGCGACGAGGCCGAGGACCTGGTGCAGGAAACTTACATGAAGGCGCTGAAGGGCTTCAGTTCGTTCCAGCAGGGAACCAACTTCCGCGCCTGGATGTTCCGCATCCTGCGCAACACCTTCCTGACCTCGCGCACCGGGCTGAAGCAATCGGCGCCGCTGGAAGAGGAAGAAGACGCCCTGCCTCCTGTCTCGACCACGCCGGAGTCGCTGCTGCTGGCGCGCGCGGACCAGGAGCAGATACAGAGCGCGCTGGAGCAATTTCCGGCGCACCATCGCGAGGTGATCCTGCTCTGCGATGTCGAAGAGATGACTTACCAGGAGATTGCGGAGACGCTCAACATTCCCATGGGCACGGTCATGTCACGCGTGTCGCGCGCCAGGAAAAGCATGCGGGAGCTGCTGGCGGCCAAGGTTCAGTCGCCCCAGTCCCGCTCTGAGGGACAACAGCGGTCTCGCCAAGCGGGACTGGGGACCCCGGGGGCTTCGTCATGAATTGCGAATTGTGGCGCGTGAAACTCGATCAGTATGCCGACGCCGAACTGGCGGGCAACGAGGCGGAAGAGATGGAAGCTCATCTGAGCCAGTGCCAGTCGTGCGCCGGAGAGGCGCTAGGGCGGCTGCGGCTGAAAGCCATGACCCACAACGCCGGGCACAGGTATGCGGCCGCGCCGGAGTTCAAGCTGAAAATCGCGCGGCAGGTGGCCAAGCAGAGCAAGCGGCGCCTGTGGGGCTTCCACCCCAGTGCGCCAAAACCGGGCGCCCTGGGGACCCCGGGTTGGCGCTGGCAGTGGCAATTCGGGATGCTGACGGCAGTGCTGGCGGTCGCCGTTGGGTTGGCAGTTCTGTGGTCCGGCCACACGCAACGCCAGCGCGAACTCGGCGAGCTTGCCGATCTGCACGTGGCGACCCTGGCCAGTCCCAACCCCGTGGATGTGGTCTCAACCGACCGTCACACGGTCAAACCCTGGTTCGCCGGCAAGCTGCCGTTTACCTTTAACCTGCCCGAGTTCCAGAACACTCCCTTTGAACTGGTTGGCGGGCGAGTGGCTTACTTCGAACAAACTGCGGGAGCGCAGGGAGCGCAGTTGCTGTTGCGCGTGCGCAAGCACCAGATGTCGGTGTTCATCTTTCCCGAGCGCGCCCTGGGCAGCCGTTTCCTCTCGCCGGGCCCGGTCGAGCACAAGCTGGACTTCACCATTCAGAGCTGGTCGCAGAACGGCCTAAGATATTTCGTGATCAGCGATGCCAGTCCGGCCGACATCGCCCAACTGAGCGAGCTGCTGAAAAAGGCGTAGGGCGCGACGCCATTTTTGATTTCAGATTTTCGATTTAAGATTTGATCGCCTGACCAGCGCAGGCTTTCGTAGCACTGTCCCAGATGTAGCGCTAGTCCCGCCCCGCGGAAACGGTGCTACTGCTGAAGCCACGCCCTTTCAAGGAATCAAGCGAAACGGATTCAATTCGAATGCGCCGTTATTTCCCCGGCGCTCCATCCTTCTTGGCGAAGCGGTTAGTCAACTCGACGAAGGCCTGGGCGGCGCGCGGCAGGGTACGGTCGGCGCGATAGATCACGCCCAGGGAGCGCCACAGCGGAGTATCCTTCAAGGTGAGCAGCTTGGCCTCGCCGCTGCGCACCTCCTCCATGGCGAAGCTGGAGCTGATCAGCGAAACGCCCACCCCCGCCACCACGAAGCGCTTGATCATGCCCA
>JBEKQR010000152.1:0-9373 GCA_049519515.1 Candidatus Korobacteraceae bacterium | reverse complement strand
TTCACCAGCCACGAGTTTGCAGCATCTCGTTTTCCGGAATTGCGCCCACGGCCAGGCCCTTCATCGAGCCCGTAACCTGCTCGCTGACCTCGGCCAGCACTTTTGGATCGGCGTAGTGGGTGGTGGCGATCACGATGGCCCGCGCCCGGCTTTCGGCCTCCTCGCGATCTTTCGGGTTCTTCGGTGCGCCGCTCGCATCGACCCCGACTTCCAGCGGTGTAGCGCGCTCTTTCATGAAGATGCCGCTGCCCACGAAGATCGCCTCGGCCCCCAGTTGCATCATCAGCGAAGCGTCCGCCGGGGTGGCAATGCCGCCAGCCGAGAAGTTCGGCACCGGAAGCTTGCCAGCCTTGGCCACCATGCGAACCAGTTCGTAGGGAGCCTGGTGGTTCTTGGCCGCCGCGAACAGCTCTTCTTCGCTCATCACCGTGAGCTGTCGCATCTCCTTCACGATCTGGCGCATGTGCTTGACGGCGTGAATGACGTCGCCGGTGCCCGCTTCGCCCTTGGTGCGGATCATGGCCGCGCCCTCGGCAATGCGCCGCAGCGCCTCGCCCAGGTTGCGCGCGCCGCAGACAAAGGGGGTGGTGAAGGCGTGCTTGTCGACGTGGTGCTCTTCGTCAGCCGGGGTCAGCACCTCGGATTCGTCAATGTAATCGACTCCCAGCTCCTGCAGGATCTGGGCCTCGGCAAAGTGGCCGATGCGGCACTTGGCCATCACCGGAATGGAGACGGTCGCCATGATCTGCTTGATGACCTTCGGCGAAGCCATGCGCGCTACCCCGCCTTCAGCACGCAACATCGCCGGAACCTTCTCCAGCGCCATCACGGCGACGGCTCCCGCCTTCTCGGCGAGCTCGGCCTGCTCGGCGCTCATCACGTCCATGATCACGCCGCCCTTCAGCATCTCAGCCAGCCCCGTCTTTAACCGCAGACCGGAACTGCCATTGTTCTCCGACATAAATGCCTCTCCAACTCGTAAATTAGCCGGCTTCCACCCCCAACCAGCGCAAATACAGCGCTTGTTGAGGGCCTCGATGGCTGGAACACTCTATTGTAGCGCGACATTGCCGGCGCCTGTTTCGCATGTTTCACCTCACGTCACCACGTAAGTTGCCAGCCGCCCCGGCTGCCCGCCCGGCCGAGGGTGGCCGGGCCTACGTTTTCGCTCACCTCCCGGAAAACCCGCAGGCCGGAAAATGATTCTACCGCTCAAAGCGCGTAAGTCTGCTGCTCTGGCAGGAAGCCCGCCTTCCGGTTTTCGCGATGGCACACGTGAATCCCATTTTCCGGACCAAGACTCCCCGGCCCTCGGTTGGGGGAAACGGCCGTACTCCTTACCCTCCGGAGCCGTATGGAGGTGGTGGCGGCGGCGGCGGTCGCGGCGATGGCGATCACATTCCCAACCCCAACGAACGGCTCCGCCGCTATCGTCTGGGGCTCAGCCTCGCCGTCGCTTCCATATCGATGCTGTTCCTCGCCTTCAGCACGCTTTTCCTGGCGCGCAGAACGGCCGGCAGATTCGATCCCCTCTCCGGAAAATTCATCAGCGACTGGGTTCCCGTCGTCCTGCCGAGCAAAATCCTGCTGATAAACACCGGCATTCTGCTGCTCAGCTGCCTGACCATCGAGATTGCCCGCCGCGCTGCCGCGATGGAGACAATTCTGCTTCCGGCCACCACCATGCCCGGGATCAAGCGCATCCCGGAGCGCTCAATCGCCTGGGTACGCCTGACGGGCGCGCTGGGAATTATGTTCCTCGCCAGCCAGTTGTTTGCCTGGCACGCGATGCATGCCGCAGGCAACTTTATCGACAGCAGCCTGGCAAGCAGCTTCGTCTTCCTGGTCACGGGGGCGCATGGCATACACCTCATCGGCGGCGTCTTGGTTCTGCTCTATGCCGGATTCAATCCCCGGCAACGCCGCTCCTTCGAAAGCCGCCGTATCACCGTCGACGTCGCTGCCTGGTACTGGCACTACATGGGCTTGCTGTGGCTCTACCTGCTGGCCCTGATCTGGTTCATCAGGTAATCGCCATCGCAATTTGCTCTTTACTTTGAGCTTCCGTCCATAGTAATCATCTATAAACGTTCCATTCGGCGTTCTTACCCCAGAATTGCCGCCGGGCCCACAGAGAACATTTTTTCTGTGGGGCCGAACTATCGGCGCCATCCGGCGTTGCGTCCGGGGCCCCCGACAAGCGCCGTCGTTGCGCGTGTCGGGGCTGGAGGACTGTGTGAACATCAATTCGCAAAAGTGCGTTGCCTGCGGCAACTGCACGTATGTATGCCCCATGGGCGCGATTTATGTCGATCCGGCAATCAATCGCGCCACCGTCGATCGCGACGAATGCGTGGAGTGCTATGCCTGCTACAACGGCATGAGCCAGGAGCAGCTCAACCCCACGCTCATCCGCGCGCTTCGCGGCCTGTTCAAGATGATGCGCCTGCGCTTCGAGCCTGAACCAGACGTTTGCCCCACCTCCGCCCTGGAGCCGGAAGAACTGGCGTGGCCGCGCATCGTGCGCCGCGCTTTCTCCGATCCCAGGGTCCCGCACGAGTCCACCGGGGTAAGCGGCCGCGGCACCGAAGAGGTAAAGACCAACGACGTTAGCGGGCGCGTGCAGCGCGGCCAGGTCGGCTTCACCGTCGAGTTCGGCCGCCCCGGCGTGGGCGTGCGCATCCGCGATATCCAGACCATGACCATGGCGCTGGCCGCGGCGGGCGTGGCCTTCGAGAAGAAGAACCCGGTCACTTCGCTGATGAGCGACGTCTCCAAGGGCATGCTGCGCGAAGATATCCTGGACGAGAAAATCCTCTCGGCGATCGTGGAAATCAAAGTGCCTTTCGATATGGTCGAGAAAGTCGTCTCTGTGATGCGCGAGGTAAAGCCGCGCATCAGGACCGTCATCGTCCTGGGCGTGCAGACCCGTTGCGACGATGACGGCGAGGAAACCATGGTTCTGCCCGTTCTCCGGCGGCTTGGTTATGACCCCGTTCGCGCCAAGACGAACACGGGCTTGGGACGAGTGACCAACGTGACACCGCCGTCGCCAACAAACTCGATGGTTGGGGTGGGAGAGAAGGGCGCATGACAAACACACTGCATCGCTACGGCAATGAGGAAAGCTTTCACGACGATTTCATCATCTTCGCTGTTCCCTCTCGCGGCAAGAACGACCAGAACTGCATCCCCAAGCTCAAGCGCTTTCTGGAGATGGCGATGGAGTTCAAGCCCGTCGGCATGGGCGACACGCGCCATGGCGGGGTGTATCGTTCTTCCTCCAAGCTCACGCCGCTCGATCACTGGAAGCGGGATTTCGCGCCTGACTTCCGCGCCGTGATCGATTCGGTGGACCAGGTCAATCCCGTCTCGGCGACTTTCGACAACCTTGACGCCGCGCAGAACTTCCTGAAAGCGGTGAAAGCCGCCGATCTGGGGCTGAGCATCAACATCTCGACCTCCATCGAAGGGGCAAAGCAGTGCTGCTGCGCCGCCAAGCAGCCGCGCCACAGCCTTGGCTATTCGCTGGGCTTCGAAGGCGACCTGCAAAAGCTGCCCAACTCGCAGGTGTTGACCCTTACCACCATGTGCGGCCACGGATTGGTGAGCGCCAGCATGGCCAAGAAAATGATCGACTGGGTAAAGGAAGGCCGGCGCACGCCCGAACAGGCGGTGACCTACATGGCGCGCTTCTGCTCCTGCGGCGTCTTCAATACGGCGCGCGCCAAGCGCATCATTGAGGATGCGCGGAAGCACACGGAATAGGACTGGGCGCTCTCTCGAAAGTCATCGCCGAAGTCGTTTAATATCCTGCCAAGACCCACATCTGCCAAAAACGGGCAGATGTGGGGCACGATTCGTGATTTTCATACTCTCTGGCGGCCCCAGCTCCATTATCGGAAGAACTCCAGCATGTCCGGCGCGCTGGCAGCCGGGCCCGGCAGCGGATTGACGCCGAGCAGCTCGTTGATTAGCCGGTAGAGGCTTTGGTGCTGATGGAACGCCGTCGATTGAAAGCCCCGCTTGACGGCGCTTCCCACAACCAGCACGGCGATGTGCCCGCCGCCATTGGCGGTATCGGTGGTTTCGGATTCGTCGAACGCGACGATCAGCAGCCCGCCGGATTGAAAACCGGGTTGCTGCAGCAGGGGCCCGATATTGGCTTGCAGCCAGGCGTCGGCGGTCGCGAGCCGTACACTGATGTCGCATGAGCTGCTTCCGTCCGGGCAGTCATGTGCATCATCAATGGCGTTCGGCACGATGAAGTTAAAGCTGGCGGCGGTTCCTTGTGCCACGTCCGTGGCGAACTCCGAAAACGGCCGCAGATAAGTAGTGGGCGAAGCGATCACATCCGTCAGGTACGCGAACGGGTCATGTTGCCTGAGGTAGGGGTAGGCGTCTGGCCCGAGATAGCCCGGCGAGGGCAAGCTCTCAGCGTAGAGGCGCGAGGTTTTGCCGGCCAGCAAGAGTTCGCGAACTATGTTGTCATCAGCTATCGTCCCGGCAAAATTATCGTCCTGGCTGATGATCTGCCCTGTCGTCATCATGAAATAGTTCCCAATTGAGGGATGAACATTGGCGAAGTAGTTGGTGGCTACCGCGTACTGGGAGGCAAGCGAGTTCCAGAACGGCATGTAGGCGGCGCCGACAACCTCGTCGTAGCTGGCGTTCTCGAACACCACCAGGTAAATGCGGTTGACGCGTCCTTGAATGACGCTGAGTGGCTCGGAACTTCCGCCTTCACCCGAGCCGGAACCACAAGAGACAAGCGCCAAAGCCAGCGCCATCATGTAGAAAAATTTCATCCGACGGCCGAACACAATTCACTCCCGGCCAGCTTTGTATTTGCCGGCGCAGCAGACCTGGAAACAGTAGCGCCGGCCTCCAGGTCGGCTGTCGCGGGGGCCTCTGGCTCACGCACGTTGTCTGCCGGCGTGGACGCCACCAGGACAGCCGGTCCGCTCAGCGGGACCAGCGCTACATCAGAGCGGCATCTCTCAGAGTAAAAGGATTGCCTGTGGAGTTTGATGCCGCGGAAAGAAGCCGGAATCAGCGCACCGGGAAAAAAGAGGCGTGTGAGCAGAGTACTTGCTTGAGTAGAGTACCTGTTTTACGCAGCAGCGGACGCCGGTCAGCGACGGTGCTCTGGCTTGGATTGAGGCTTGCCAGGCATGATACGTTTCCCGGTTCCGTTGGGCATGGCCTGTTCCAGCAGGCGGTAGGCTTCTTCGGGCAGAGAGAACTGGCCTGCTCCGGCTGAAAATCCGCCATCGACGACCAAAGTCTGTCCAGTCACAAAACTGGATGCGTCGGAGGCAAGGAAAAGCAGTGGTCCCGCCAACTCCTCCGGCATCCCCAGCCGGCCCAGCGGCGTACCCGCTACGATCCGCTCGGTTACCGCCGGCATTTTGAATAACCTCCGGGTCATTTCGCTGGGGAAAAAACCGGGCGCAATGGCATTTACCCGGACGCCTCGGTCGCCCCAACTGCAGGCCAGACTGCGCGTGAGATTGACGATGGCAGCCTTGGCTGCCTGGTAAGCGACGGTAAGATCACGCCAGCCGGCCATTCCGAAGATCGAGGCGATGTTGACGATGGAGCCGCCACGCCCATCGCGCAACATGGAGCGGCCGAATTCCTGGCAGCAATACCAAACACCCAGGAGATCGACGCGCACGGTGCGCTCGAACAGTTCGTGTGGAACCATCTCCGGCACCGTGCCGGCCTCAGCCGCGACTCCGGCGTTGTTGACGAGGATGTCCACCCTTCCCCACTTTTCCAGGACTGCCGCAGCCATGCGCGCCACCTGGGCGGGGTCGCCAACATCGCAGGCGACGGACATGGCCGTGCCGCCCTGCTTCTCGATTTTTCTCGCCACTTCCTGCAGCTTGCCGACGTTGCGCGCGGCCAGCGCCACCCGGGCGCCTGCCCGCGCCAACGTCTCAGCCATGGTCACTCCCAGTCCATAGGAGGCGCCCGTTATGACTGCGGTCTTTCCGGCGAGACTAAACAGCGAGCCATGATCGTTCATGTAGACTGCCTCCAGCCTGAAGCGCCGAACTACGCTACTACCAGTTCGTCTACAGGCTTCCAGCTCCGGTCTTGCGACTTGGCAACTGCCGAATAGGTGAGAAAGTGTGTAAGTCTCCTTGCGGAATGGCTCTAGCTGGTCAGGCCAAAGCCAGCTTGCACTTTCTTGCCTCTTACACACACAGAATTTACATCACCAACGGTTGCTTTGTCTTTGCTGCCGGAAAGTAATCTGGTATAGTCTTCCGAAATCAGAAAGAGACTCTGGGCCCCAAGGTCGGAACCACAATCTCCGCTGCCGGGAGGCCTTATGCCGACTGCTTGCCGTAGTCGCCTACGTTATTTCATTCCCATCCTGTTCCTGCTGTTGCTGCCTGCCCTGTTCGCGCAGAGCGCCAAGCCTACAGATGCGTCTGCTAAGCAAGCCTTTGGAGGCAATGGTAACGGAATCCGCGATTCCATGATCGGACTGCTGAAACCCGAAGTCGCAGACCCAAGCTCCATTATGTGGTATCCCTCCGGGGCCAGTATTCTTGTTCAGGCCGGTGGAGATATGGGCTCTGGCACTGGCATCACATGGATGCTTAGCGCATTCGACCCGAGTGTTTCGGCGCCGGCTGTCAAGACCGACGACTGGACCACGGTCGTTACTGGCGGCCGTCAGGAAGCAGGGATTGTACAGCAGAAGGACAAACTCAAGGCGCTTCCTTTCGAGGAATACGATCTGGGCGGTTCGGACAAAGCCGTTTGGTATGTGGTTAGTGATACTAATCGCACGTTCTCAGCCAGTTTTCTCTGTGGACCATTTGAGTTTTCCATCAAACGAAGCCCCTATGGGCTCTCATACCAGACGACTTCGCCCACTGGGGTGGTGACCCTCTCACAAGGCCGGCTCACCGACGATGCGGCGGTGCAGAGTGAGTCTTCCGCCCTGAAGGCATTCGTGCTCAAGTTGTACCAGACGTTGCAAACCCAGAAACTCTGCCTGCTCGCGCAGCCTAGTCCTGCGCCGCAGCCCGAGGTTGCGCCGAAACCGACCGATCAGCAGCCTTTCAAGGTGGAGTTGAGCACCGCAATTCCCAAATTGAAGCAACTAGTACCCGGTATGGAGGGCGCCTTCGACGTCCGCATAACCTACAGTGGCACCGAACCTGTGGGTGAAGGAACTCTTCATGCGTCCACAACCAGCAAATTCCTTTCGCTGTTGCCGGTGCAAAAGAGCGACACCACCGTCGCCGAGCGACTGCTGGATGTTCCAAGTCTTAACCCAGGCCAGGTCATTACCCTTAAAGATAAGATTCTTTACCGTGTTGGTACCGAAGAAGTGCCTGAGATCTTTGAAAAAGTAATCAAGACAATAGGTGGCAGCATTCCGCTGAAGGGCGCTCTCCAAATCAAACTGATTATAAGCCCGAACTCCAGCAGCCGTGCCGAGTACAACCTGGAGCCGGAAATTGCTTTCAGCGATGGATCGCCCATCAACGTCGAGTTTCCGAATTTTACCAAGCTGGTTGGAGCTGCGGGCCCGGTCGTTGCCGGGAACACCGTAAGTGCGGCCGAGGCAAGCTACAATCTGCAGGGTGATCCGGGGTGGGGCTACATGGATAATCCGGAGGTCCGGAAGCTCGCCATCCACGCTGCCCGTTACGATGCCCTGGATTTGAAGCCGGAAGAGTTTCCAGACAGTGCGCGCGTGGCTGCATACAACATAAAAACGTTTATCTACCGGCTGCTTAACCCAAAGTGGGACCTGAGGAGCGGGGCCTATCGAGAGCCCGGCTTTATAGCAGTGCAAGCCAATGCGGGGACGTTAACGCCGAAGCCCTACGACCCAAAAGCAGACAATCACCTGGGATACGTCTGCATCGAACACGCATTTCTTTTTACCTCGTTGCTGCGCACGCTTGGCATTCCCGCTAAAGAGGCCAATGCCATTCTCTATTCCATCGCGCCTGTCATATACCAACAGCGTATACAAAGTGCTGCCGTAATGGCCTGGATTGACGATTCGCAGGGAGCACCCCATTGGCAGTATCTCGATGCTTACAAGAATTTCGACTCGCCGGCTGAATACTTAGAGAAACTTTCAGTTGGCCTCGTGAAGGTGTGGTACGGCGCTCAATCGACCCCGGCGAAGACGTTCCCGGTTACGTACTCAAGAACCACCGTTGTGGGTTCATACGCGATCCCATTTACCGAGCAAACCATATCGGATGGAACTCGCTTCACTCTACCGGATGTCCAAATGGATAAGTCACCTTTATGGAAGTTCTATGTAAGCAAATGGCAATTCATTAACTACCCACCAGCAGGTCCTCCTGACCGCTAATGTAGGAGGCGTCCCTCACAGAACCCGCGCGCGAGCACACTCAGCGCCTTCCGTGCACCGACTGTTCATGGCGGCCGCTTTGCGCCACTGCGCTTACTGAATCCGCGGAGCTCCCTACCGCATCAGATTAACTGGAGGCAGCGGAACAGCAGTTCAGTCCCGCTGTCAGACAGGGTTAAGTCCATGGCGACTTGTCCGGTATCTTTTGCGTTACGCGGAGTAAGCAGTGGGCACAAGTGCGATCATCCCTCGGGCAAGTGCCGCAAAGAACACAGCATTCGCGATCTTGGCGGCCATCAGCTTTTCTCATTTCCTCAATGATATGGTTCAATCGCTGCTGCCGGCGATTTATCCTCTTCTCAAAAGCTCCTTCCACCTGAGTTTTGGGCAGATAGGGCTTATAACTCTCACCTTTCAGCTTACCTCGTCGCTGTTGCAGCCCCTGGTTGGATATTACACGGACCGGCGTCCGCAGCCGTTTTCGTTGCCCATCGGCATGGCTTTCACGCTCGCCGGATTGGTGCTGCTATCGAGGGCCTCGAACTTCGCCCTTCTGCTCGCCGCCGCGGGGCTCGTGGGAGTGGGATCCGCCGTCTTTCATCCCGAGTCGTCCCGGGTGGCGCACCTGGCTTCCGGCGGACAACGCGGCTTGGCGCAATCGGTCTTCCAGATGGGAGGAAATACCGGCGCGGCCATCGGGCCTCTGTTAGCAGCATTCATCGTCCTTCGCAGAGGACAATCCAGCATCGCCTGGTTTTCACTGGCCGCTTTGATGGCCATCGTAGTTTTGACCGTGATTGGTGGCTGGTATAAAAGAAGATGGGCATCCCACCAGGAATCTCGCTCCCTGCCCGTCGAGGTTACTCCCTCATTGCCGCCGGCGCAGATCAGAAAATCGGTGGCCATCCTGCTGGGACTAATCTTTTCCAAGTACTTCTACCTGACGAGCCTCACCAGCTATTACCTGTTCTACCTTGTCCTTAAATTCCATGTTTCAGTGGCCAATGCGCA
>JBEKQR010000151.1:0-9374 GCA_049519515.1 Candidatus Korobacteraceae bacterium | reverse complement strand
GTTTCCCATTCCCGGCATCGCCGCCAGTGGCGCTCTGTTTGCACCGACGTGCCCCACGCCGATCATTCCCGACAAGCAGATGCTCGCCGGAATGGCGCAACCCGCGCACATCATCCTGGGATGGGCAGACGCCAATCTCAAAAAGCACGCGATGGAGCTTTCGATTCAGCTCCATGAGTACGAATGGGACAAGTCGCTGATGCTGCGGCGCGCTCCCGCCATCGTCGAGGGACTGCTTAAGATTGTCATCGAAAACACCGCTTTCACTATTCATAGATCTCAGGTCTGTGTTGTCGGGCAAGGCTCGATCGGGTTTTTGCTGACCCGTTATCTGATCGCCCTCGGCGCTCATACGCATGTAGTTGCGCGCAATCCGGAACAGCGTGCAGCGGCCTACGTTGCCGGCGCGGAACCTCATGCCCTGGAAGAACTGGAGAATCTGGCCCCAGGCCTGGACATGCTTTTCTCAACGGTGCCATCACGCATAATTGGCGAGAGCGTTCTCGCCCGCTTACCGGAGTGCGCTCTGGTGGTGGATTTGGCTGCGCCTCCTGGTGGCGTCGATTTCGACGCGGCGAAGGCGCTGGGGCTGAAGGCGATTTGGGCTCGCGGACTGGGCAGCCGGGCGCCTATAACGGTTGGCGCCAGCCAATGGGACGGAATCCGCGCGCGCATAGAGAAGATTTTCGAATCGGAGCCGCAATGATGGCTGAGATTGCCGCAGGACCGACCGAACTTGCGCACATACTGTTGAAGGTTTCCGATATCGCGCGCTCGGAACGCTTTTATGTAAACCTCATCGGCTTCAGAACGCGCCCGGCCAAGCCTTTAGCTGATGGACGGCCATTCGTGCCATTCGTGCAAGGCCTCGCTCTGACCGTTGGCGCCGCGGCCGAGCCGTTACAGATCGACCACATCGCATTCAAGGTCCACGATGTTAAGAGCATAGCCGCGCGGCTGAGGAACGCGGGCGCAAAGTTTTACCAGGACCTGCACCAAGGAATCTACGGTCTGACCATCTATGTCGCCGATCCCGACGGCAACAAGATCGAGCTTTTTGAGGAGGGCGCGGCGATGCCATGAGCCGCCGGGCAGTCCGGCGCCTGGTGCTGGACCAAGCAGCAAGTATGCCTGATGCATATCAAATTCTCGGCAGGCCTCTTCCCCGCATAGACTCGCCAGATAAGGTAGCGGGGAAGGCACTCTTTGCGGCCGATATTCATGTGCCCGGGATGCTTCACCTCAAAGCCCTCCGCAGCGATCGACCTCATGCCAGGATTTTGGCCATTCACACTGAAAATGCAGCTGCGTATCCCGGTGTGGTCGCTATCTTCACCAGCAAAGACATTCCGGGAGTGAACCGTAGCGGGCCCGGCATCAAGGACCAGCCGGTACTATGCGAGGACAAAGTTCGCCGGGTGGGGGATGCAGTGGCACTCGTGGCGGCCGAAACGCCAGAAGCGTCCGAGCAGGCGGCGCGCTTAATCGAAGTGGAGTATGAGGACCTCCCAGGCGTCTTTTCACCGGAAGATGCGCTCGCTCCCGATGCCGCTAAGATTCATGAGGCTGGAAATCTCCTGCTGGAGAAAGCGCTCCTGAAGGGCGATCCGGAACAGGCGTTGAGAGACGCCGAGGTGGTGATCACCAATACCTACCGGACGCAGATGGCCGAGCACGCTTACCTGGAGCCGGAGGCCGCGGTTGCCAGCTGTTGCGATGGCCGGGTCACCGTTTGGATGCCCAGCAAATACCCGCATTCTGACCACAGGCAGATTGCCGGACTGCTAGGTTTCCCTGTCGAGAAAGTTCGCGTGATCCTGACCACCGTAGGCGGAGGCTTTGGCGACAAACACTGCCTTTCGCCCGGCTACTACGCGGCGCTCGCCAGCCTGAAAACCGGACGGCCGGCCAAGATGGTTTACGAAAGAGAGGAGTCTTTCGCTGTTTCGACGAAGCGGCATCCATTCGTCATTCATTACACGACCGGGGCGACGCGCGAGGGCCGGATCACCGCAGTGAAGATTGAGATTACGGCCGATACCGGCGCTTATGCCTCTTATGGCCCCGTAACGCTGGTGCGCGCGATGGTTCACACCGCCGGGCCGTACGACATTGCCAACGTCTCGGTGAAAGCAAGAGCGGTGTACACCAACAATCCGGTTGCGGGAGCGATGCGCGGCTTCGGCGTTCCGCAGGTAGTGGTGGCGCACGAATCGCAGGTCGACATTCTCGCCAGGATGTTGAACATCGATCCTTTCGAGATCCGGCTGAAGAACGGACTGAAACCGGGCTCCAGCACCGCGACCGGACAGCGGCTGGACAACTCCGTAGGCTATCCGGATACCGTTCGGCAAGTACGCGAAGAGATTGCGAAGCGCGAGACGCCGGTCTCCTCCGGCTCCAAGAGATACGGGTGGGGGGTCGCGTCGATGTACTACGGAATCGGCAAGACGGCGGGCCCGAATCCCGGCACGGCACGCATTGAGGTGGAGGAGTCGGGAGACGTTGTGCTGTATTTGGGTTGTGGCGATATGGGACAGGGATCGGCCGCGACCATGGTCCAGATTGCCGCTGAAACCCTCAAACTTCCAGTAGAAGCTATACGCCTGACTGTGGGCGATACCGACCGCTGTTCCGATTCGGGTCCTTCGTCTGCCAGCCGGGTGACTTACATAGTGGGCCGCGCGGTGCAATTGGCGGCGGAGCAGCTACAGCAAGTACTGAAGCGGACGGCGGCAGAGCTTTTGGGTACTTTGCCCGGGAACGTTGCTTTTGATGACAGAACCTTCTACCGGCCTGATGCTCCACTTCGCGAGGTTTCCATCTCGGAAGTTGTAAAGAGTATGAAGGAGCGCGGAGTCCAGGCTGCCGGACAGGCCTCATTCGATCCCAAGACTACAGCACTTGATCCCAAGACCAGCCAAGGCGACCCGTATGCCACATATGCTTTCGCCACGCAGGCGGCCTTGGTTGCAGTGGATGCGGAAACTGGCGAGGTAGACGTCCTCTCGATTGTGGCTTCCCACGATGTCGGGAAGGCAGTGAACCCCCTCAACGTAACCGGCCAGATTGAAGGCGGAGTTTCGATGGGGCTGGGGTACGGACTGTCGGAAGAGGTCGTGGTGCAGCAGGGAGGCATTCGCAATCCGCAATTCACAGATTACATCGTGCCAAGCGCGATGGACGTGCCCGAGATTGTCTCACTGATAGTCGAGAGCGAGGAGCCTACCGGTCCGTTTGGGGCAAAGGGGGTCGGTGAGCCCGCCCTGCTTCCCACGGCGCCTGCCATTATGAACGCCGTGGCCGCAGCTACCGGTATCCGCGTGACACAGATTCCGATAACACCGGGAACCTTGTTGAACTTGATGAAACATCCTTAGAGATACGACGCGCCGTGATACGTGCCCTGCATATTTTTCAGAGCTGGGATTTAGAAGCAGGAGATTTCGAAAGGGAGAGAGCCATGGAAGGGAAAGATCTTAAAGGTGTCATTGCGGCGATTGCCACGCCGTTCGACAAACGGGGAAAACTCGATGTCAAAGGCTTGCAGAAGCTGACAAAGTATGCGGTCAACGGCGGTTGCCATGGAATTATGACCTCGGGAGGAACCGGCGAATTCCCGCACCTTTCTCGCGAAGAGAAGAAGATGATTACTCAGGCCGTTGCCGAAGTCGCGAAGGGCAAATCGAAAATCCTCGCTGGCACGGCAGCCTGCAGCACCATGGAAGCTATCGAGCTCTGCCGCGACGCGAAGGCCGGCGGGGCCGACGCCGTAATTCTGGTGCCTCCGTTTTACTTCAAACTTCCCGACGAATCGATTTACGAGCACTTCAAAGCCATCGCGAAGAACGCCGGCCTGTCCGTAGTGATCTATAACAATCCGCTCTACACCGGCAACAATATGTCTCCCGAACTGATTGCCAGGATTTCGAAGATCGACGGGATCATCGGGCTGAAGCAGAGCAATCCCGATCTCGGCCAACTGGTGGAAGTGCTCCGGACGGTACGGAGGGGATTCGCCATGCTGACCGGAATTGACAGCCAGTTCTATCCCGCCCTGTGCGTTGGCGCGGACGGCATTTTCTCCACCGCCGCATGCGTAGCTCCGCGCATGATGGTGGATATCTACGATGCTTTCCTGCAGGGCGATCACAAGAAGGCCTTGGCAACGCACATGAAGCTGCAAATCCTGAACCGATTCCTGGAATACGATCCGGGTTACGTTGCGCCTTGCAAGGAAGCCTTAAAGATGATGGGCCTTCCGGGCGGTCCCGTGCGCGCGCCTCTTCCGTCGCTCACGTCTGCTCAACGGAGCGACTTGAAAGACGCTCTGAAGAAACTGCAGCTCATTTAAGCAATTGCCGGTTGTCGCACAGTCCAAAGGAGATGGAATGAAAACGGTCGCTGTACTTGGGGGAGGAAACGGAGCGCATGCGGCTGCCGCCGATCTGACCCTAAAGGGATTCGCTGTCAACATGTTCTCCTTGTTTCCGCAGGAACTTGCTCCAATACGCCAGCAGGGCGGCATCCGGCTTGAGGATGACGCCGGAGAGCGCCTGGTTCCGATTCACCGGACTTGCGAGAGCATTGCGGGCGCGATTGCGGGAGTCGAGACCATCCTGGTCACTGTTCCGGCTCTCGCCCACGCCGCCTACGCGCAAGCGTGCGCCCCTCATCTGCAAGGCGGACAGACCGTCATCCTGAATCCCGGCTCCACGGGCGGCGCCTTGGCCTTCAGGAAAAGCCTGAAGGACAGCGGCGCCCGGACGGATGTTTCTCTCGGCGAAACGAACACGCTGACCTATATTTGCAGGCTCACCGGACCGGCGAAGGTAAAGATTACGGTTCGTACTAAGACTCAATTCGCGTGTTTTCCCGGGAAAGAAACTGGCAAGCATATCAAAGCATTTGAAGAGATGTTTCCGGGAACCAAACAGCGGGAAAGCGTGTTGCAGACTTCGCTTACCAATTTCAATGCGGTAATGCACGCTCCCGGAATGATCCTGAACGCTGGCTGGATAGAATTTACCAAAGGCAATTTCTCCTACTACTGCGAAGGGACGACTCCCGCTGTAGCCAAAGTCATAGATCAGATCGACAAAGAGCGGATAGCCTTGTGCCAGAAGGTGAACTACTCGACAGATAGGTTTCTGGAGTTCTTTTACAAGGCAGGGTCGACCAGCGAGAGGGCGTTCAAGTCGGGCTCCGTCTACATGGGGCTTCAGGAGAGCGAGCCGAACCGGTTCATCCGTGCGCCCGAGAATCTTAAGTATCGTTATCTGACCGAGGATGTCCCGTACGGAATCGTCCCCATGGCATACTTGGGGAAAATGCTGAGCGTATCCACGCCAACCATCAACGCCCTGATCGATCTTGCATCTCTGATCAATGAAACGAACTACTGGGAAACAGGTTGGACTCCGGAGAAGATGGGCATAAAGGGAATGGGCCCCAAAGAGCTTTTGGATTACGTTGAGAATGGGTGAAAGCCATGCTGGCAGCGATGGTAGCCGGTTGTTTCAGATGAAAGGGGAGGACGATGACAGCAAAGCCGAGCATTGCGGTTCTTGGCGGCGGTAACGGAGCTTTTATCACCGCGGCCGATTTGAGTTTGCGTGGACACCGCGTTTCCATCTGCGAGGTTCCCGAGTTCCATAGGAATATCGAGGGCATCCTGAAGAGCAAGTCAATCGAACTGCAGATCGTCGGCAACCCCGGCATCAAGGGCGGACTGGCCAAGCTGGACACGGTGACGACCGATCCAAAGGAAGCCCTGGCGGACGCGGAAGTTGTGCTGATGGTCCTGCCGGCATTCGGCCAAAAGAGGTTCGCGGAGGCATGCGTTCCTTATCTGCATGACGGTCAGACCGTGGTGCTCACGCCGGGAAACTTCGGAGGAGCGATCGAGTTCGCCAATGTCCTGGCGAAAAAAGGAAAAGGCCAAAAGGTGAAGGTTGCGGAGATGGAGTGCATGATCTACTCCGGCTTCAAATCCGAACCGGCCGTCGCCTGGGTAAGCGGGTACAAGAAGGGGCTGCGGGTGGCGGCATACCCTGCCTCCGACACCATGGAGGTAATGACAAAACTTCTTAACGTCTACCCCGATCTGCGGCCGGCGAAGAACGTCCTGGAGACGGGACTCCGGAACATCAATACGGTTGTCCATGCTCCCATCGTGATTCACAACGCCGGATGGATCGAAAAGTCGAAGGGCGAGTTCCTGTTCTATTGGGACGGCTGCACGCCCGGCGTCGGGCATACGGCAGAGGCCGTTGATCGCGAACGGATCTGTTTGGGAAAGCGTTTCGGGCTGACGCTGGACTCGATGCTGGACGTCTCCATCGAATGGTATGGGCACGAGGGAGCCAAGGGAAACAACTTGCAGGAAGTGCTTTCCACCAACCCGGTTTATGTGAAGGACTATGCTCCGCCAACACTTCAGCATAGGTTCCTCTTGGAGGATATCCCTTACGGGATGGTCCCGATGGAATCACTAGGAAAGATAACCGGAGTACCGACGCCGGTGACAAGCGCCATTGTTACTTTGGCCTGCGAATTGACGCAGGTCGACCTGCGTTCGAAAGCGCGTGATCTCAAAGCTCTGGGAATGGGCCAGCTGAGCCTCGAGGAATTAAAGAATGCGGTTGATCATGGGCCGAAACCGGAGGAACAGGCACGTGGGTGATCACCGCGAAGGTGAACCATGGAAATAGGCTCGAATCTGAAAATTAGCCTTGCCGAACCGGATGCTGACGCAGGATCGAGGGAGTGAAATGAGGAGCGAAATCGTTAGCCGGCAGGTCGCGGTGATGGCGGAGCATAACTTGGATGCAATTATCTCCTGCTCGCCGGAGAATTTTGCCTACATGACCGGATTCGTTGTGCCATCGCAGCCCCTCATCCGTCATCGCCACGCGATGGTGGTCCTAACCAAGGATGGACGGTGCGCAATACTCGGCGTGGACATGGAGGAGACCACGCTAAGAAAACGCGAGCCGCAGACGAACATGTGCATCTGGGCAGAGTTCTCTGACAATTGCATGCAGGTTCTCGGTAGTCTCCTCAGCGAGCTTGGTTTGTCACGGTCGAAGGTGGCCATTGAAACGGATTACCTGCCGGCAAAGGATATGGCCTGCCTGCAGAACCTGATGCCACAGGCCATATTCGTGCCTGCTGGAGATCTTCTTGCCCAGCTGCGGGAGATAAAGACCCAGGACGAGATCAGCTTGCTGCGGCAGCTCTCTCGCATTGCCGACAAGTCGATCACCGACGCCCTCAGGACAGTAAAGGCCGGGGATTCCGAGATGGACATCGCGGCGGCTCTTACCCGCAACGTTTACACCTTGGGCGCGGAGCACTTTAAGCTGATGATTGTTGCCACCGGCGAGCGCAGCCAATTGCCTAATGTCGGCCCGAGTGAGCGGCAACTTCAGCCCCGCGATGTGTGCCGCATCGAGATCTTTTCGGTAATCAACGGCTACCACGCCGGGGTATGCCGCACCGCGGTCGTGCACCGGGCACCGCCGCACGCCGAGAAAATCTGGCAGCACCTCGTCGAATGCAAGTACCAGATCATGGAGATGATCAAGCCTGGCGCAAGTTGTCGCGCGATCTATGACGCATTCATAAGGAAGCTTTCCGAGATGAAGCTGCCGCCGATCTCCTTTGTCGGCCACGGAATCGGGTTGTACTTGCACGAGAACCCCTATCTTGGGAAGACGCCCCGGATCGGACAAGACGGCGATGCGCGGCTTGAGGCTGGAATGGTGCTCGGCGTGGAACCTTTGTGCTACCAGACCGGCTGTGGGTTCGGCATGCAGAATAAGGACATGATGCTTGTTACAGAGAGCGGATGCGAGCTATTGTCTGACTACACGAACACGGACAAACTGCTTGTGATCGAGTGAAATCGATGTTTCAGATGCGAGCCGGGTTCGCCTCGGAATCGGCGTACCCAGGGCTGTTTGACCCCGACTAAGAATCGAATAGTGGAGCACATTATGACGACAGCAGACCAGGCGACAAGGCCGAGAACAGCGGATGAAGTGATTCAGAACCTGCCATGGCGTAACAGTGCCCAGGGAGTAATCTTCCTCGTAGGCGGGCTCGCCTACATGTTCGATGCATGGGACGTCTTACTGACGGGCTTTGTCATGCCGATGATCAAGCCTATTTGGAAGCTGACACCTCTCCAATTAGGCACGTTTGGAACGGCGACGTACATAGGTATGGGCGTCGGGGCCCTAGTCAGCGGCGCTATAGCCGATACCTTCGGCCGCAAGAAGGCGTACATCGGCACCATTCTGGTTTTTTCGGTCTTTTCGCTTGCCTGCGCATTGGCCCCGTCCTTCCTATGGCTGTTGGCGGCGCGCTTCATGGTCGGACTTGGCCTGGGCGGCACTGTGCCGGTGGTTTACTCGTTGGTTGCTGAGTTCATGCCTAGTAAGTCACGCGGCAAAGCCCTCAACATTATTGACGTCTTCTGGGGGCTGGGAGCGACGCTCAATGGGGTCGTGGCTACGCTGCTGGCTCCATATCAGAATTGGCGCCTGCTGTTTTTGCCCATGGTGCTTCCGGTATTGCTGGCGGTCTGGGCCATTTTTTATCTTCCCGAGTCTCCTTCTTTCCTGGCCCAGAAGGGCCGGCGCGAGGAGGCTTTCTCGGTCGTAAACGACCTCATCCGAAAGACTACCGGCAAGACGGAGGCTTGGACCTTAGCCATCAACGAAGACACGACCAAGAAGGATTATGGCCTTATCTCTCGTTTCTCGAAGGTGCTGACGTTTAATTGGAAACTCACGGTCAATCTATGGATTGTGGTGATGCTGATCTTCCTGCACCGCAAGGGCGTGGAAGTCTGGCTGCCATCCATCTTGGTGAGCGAGGGGTACAGTCACCAGAAGGCATTTCTCACGGCCGGTATCATGTATCCTGCCGGTCTGACCGGCATCCTGGTTTCCGGCTGGCTGGTCGACTATTTTGGGCGCAAGAAGTTCTTGATTATCAGCTCAACTCTCTCCGCGATCTTCATTGTTGTTTTTACCAAGGTACTCGCCATGCCGGGTTATGCGCGCCTAGCAATTGTTTTGTACGGTTTCGTAGGTGAAGCCGTTATCGCGACCCTCTATACGTTTATCTCGGAAAGCTATCCGACGCATTTGCGCGCCACCGGATTCGGATGCGCTTCGCTGGTCGGGCGCTTCACCATGGCCTTTCTGGTCTCGCTGTTCTTCGGCGGAATCCTGTGGCCGACGGTGGGACCGTCGAACGCTTTCATCGCCGTCGGAGTTCTTCTTATTCTGGGCATGTTCATTCTGAATCGCTTGCCTGAAACTCGAGGCAAGACACTGGAGTAAGCACCTCTGCTTGGAGCT
>JBEKQR010000150.1:0-9389 GCA_049519515.1 Candidatus Korobacteraceae bacterium | reverse complement strand
AGCCTGTCAGCTTGTATTCGTGAATGGGCGCTTTTCGCCCAAGCTGTCGCGGGTTTCTAAGCTGCCGGCCGGGGTCGAGGTGGACAGCTTGGCGCGCAAGCTGGCGCTGAACCCATCGCTGCTGGAACCGCATCTGGGACGGTACTTGAATATCGACCGCGATTCCTTCTGCGCCTTGAATACCGCATTCGCTGAAGACGGCGCTTACGTGCATGTGAAGCGCGGCGTGGCATTGGAGTCGCCCATTCACCTGCTGTTCCTGAGTGTGGACAGCGGCGCTCCCGCCGTGACGCATCCTCGCAACCTGATCGTCGCCGAGGAAAGCAGCCAGCTCGCTGTCGTAGAGGATTATGTGTCGCTTCCCCAAGCGCCACTCCGGCAAACGCAAAAAGAACTGCCGGGGACCACTGCCGGGCTCGCGGTTACTCTGAGCAATTCGGCTACTGAACTGCTGGCGGGCGACAACGCCGTGGTCGCGCACTACATGCTGGAGCGCGAACATGAGCGGGCATTCAATGTCTCCACCCTGCGCATCGAGCAGGGACGCAGTGCCAACGTCGCCTCGCACTCGGTTCTGCTGGGGGGATCGCTGGTGCGCAACAACGTTCATCCGGTGCTTGCCGGCGAAGGCGGTGAATGCCTGATCAACGGGCTGTTTGCCGGCGGCGGAACGCAGCATCTCGATAATTACATGCTGGTGGAGCATGCCAGCCCGCACTGCGGCAGCCGCCAGTTCTACAACGGCATCCTGGACGAGCGCGCGCACGGCGTCTTTCACGGGCGCATCGTGGTGCACAGGGACGCGCAGAAGACCGACGCCAAGCAGACAAATCGCAACCTGCTGCTCTCCGATTCGGCGCAGATCGACACCAAGCCGCAGTTGGAGATCCATGCCGACGACGTGAAGTGCACGCACGGCGCCACCATCGGGCAGATCGACGAAGACGCGCTTTTCTACCTGCGCTCGCGCGGCATCGACCAGGCGGCGGCGCGCACCCTGCTGCTGCTGGCCTTTGCCGGCGAATGCGTGGCGCGCATGAAAGAAGAACCGGTCCGCAAACACGTTGAGCGGCTCATGAATCGGCGATTGTTTCAGATGGCTGCGCCGTTGCCGCGCGAGCAGTCTGCCTCCGGCCAGGCGCTCGCCGGGCACCGGGGAAGGACCCTGGAGGAAATTGCATGAATACCCTCCCGAAGAGATGGCCGAATCCTTCGCGGCTGCGGGAAGTGCCGCGCATGCCGGCGGGCGGCTTCGATGTCGAGCGGCTTCGGGCCGATTTCCCGATTCTGCAGCGGAAGATTCGCGGGAAGAAGCTGGTCTACCTGGATAACGCGGCGACCTCGCAGAAACCGGCGGTGGTGATCGACGCCCTGCGGCGGTATTACGAGGAGGAGAACTCCAACATCCATCGCGGCGTGCACTTCCTTTCCGAGCAGGCTACCAGCGAATACGAAGCGGCCCGCACTGCCATACAGCATTTTCTGCACGCGGCCGATGCCAGCGAGATCGTGTTCGTGCGCAGCGCAACCGAGGGCATCAACCTAGTGGCTCAGAGCTATGGCCGCGCCAACGCACGCGCCGGCGATGAGGTCCTGATCACCGCCATGGAGCACCACTCCAACATCGTGCCCTGGCAGATGCTGTGCGAGGAAAAAGGAGCGAAGCTGCGGGTCGTTCCTATCGCCGATAGCGGCGAGCTGGTCTGGGAGGAGTTCGAGAAGTTGCTTGGCCCGCGAACCCTGATACTGGCGGTTACGCATGTCTCCAACGCGCTCGGCACTGTCAATCCGGTGGCGCGAATGGTCGAACTCGCGCATCGGCACGGGGTTCCCGTGCTGGTGGACGGAGCTCAGTCGGCGCCGCACCTGGCTGTCGATGTCCAGGCACTGGATTGCGACTTCTACGTTTTCTCGGGGCACAAAGTGTACGGTCCCACCGGAATCGGAGTCCTGTACGGGAAAGCTGCTCTGCTGGATGCCATGCCTCCCTACCAGGGCGGCGGCGACATGATCAGCTCGGTGACCTTCGAGAAGACGACGTACAACAAGCTGCCCTACAAGTTCGAAGCGGGAACGCCGAACATCGCCGGCGCCATCGGGCTGGGCTGCGCCATCAATTACCTGAATAGCGTCGGCATCGAGAAGGTGGCCGCCCACGAGCGCAAGCTGCTGGCGCATGCGACGCAGGCGGTCGAGGCGATTCCGGACGTGCGCGTGATCGGCACCGCCCGGGAGAAAGCAGGCGTGCTCTCGTTCGTGATGGAGAACATACATCCGCACGATATCGGGACCATTCTCGACGAGCAGGGAATAGCGATCCGCACCGGCCATCATTGCGCGCAGCCGGTGATGCAGCGTTTTAGCATTCCGGCGACGGCGCGCGCTTCCTTCGGGCTCTACAACACCGAAGAAGAGGTGGACGCATTGGCCGCCGGGCTGCAAAAGGTGCGGGAGGTCTTTGCCTGATGGCCGATCTGCGCGAGCTCTACCAGGAAGTGATTCTGGAACACAGCAAGGCCCCGCGAAACTACCGCGAGCCTCGGAACGCCAATCTGAAAGCCGAAGGCTACAACCCGCTGTGCGGCGATCATTTCACGGTTTACCTGGAATTGGAGGGCGACTCGATCCGCGATGCCGGTTTCCAGGGCTCGGGGTGCGCCATTTCGAAGGCCTCGGCCTCGATGATGACCCAGGCCATCAAAGGCAAGAGCCGCGAGGAGGCGGAGAAGCTCTTCGCGCGGTTCCATCAACTGGTTACCGGGGGGAAATCCGGAAAAGAAGACGCGGACGAGTTGGGCAAGCTGGCGGTCTTCTCCGGAGTATCGGAGTTTCCGGTGCGGGTGAAGTGCGCGACGCTCGCCTGGCACACGCTGCAAGCGGCGTTGCAGGGCAAACAGCAGCCGGTGTCGACGGAATGAGGTGGCCCACCTTCGCGAAGCCCGGGGTCCCCGCCAGATGCCGTAGTTGCATCTGGTGGGGTTGTCGTAGCGGAGCTAAGGTGGGATGTTTCATTACCCACCCTGGCGCCCAACGGCAGGGCGCGAGGGGCTCTTCAATCCCACCCTTCGCTTCGCGAAAGGGTGGGGCACCCACTTTTCAATCCCACCCTTCGCTTCGCGAAAGGGTGGGGCACCCACAATGCATTTTGGCAATAGAGTATGGAATCGAATGCAAAAATCAACCTGAGCAGGGCGTGCCCGGCGATTGGCATTCCCAATGGAGTGCGCGAAGTGCTTCCCCAGGGCTCAACGGTGCGCGTGACGCAGTCGCTCGGGACCAGCTACACGGTGGTCGATCAGCGCGGCTACATGTTCCGCATTGACGAGCAGGATGCCGACGCCTTGGGGATCTCTACCCCAAAGGCCGCGCAGCCGAGCGGCGAAGGGACGTTCAGCGAGCAGGCGGTCTGGGACCAGTTGAAGACGATCTTCGATCCCGAGATTCCGGTGAACATCGTCGATTTGGGACTGATCTACTCGTGCGAGATCTCCAGCCTGGAACAGGGTGGGAAGAAGATTGACGTAGAGATGTCGCTGACCGCGCCCGGCTGCGGCATGGCCGACGTGCTGAAGGCCGAAGTCGAGAGCAAGCTGGCGCGCCTGCCCGAGGTGAAGGAAGTCCGGGTTGAGGTGGTCTTTGATCCGCCTTGGAGCCCGGGACGCATGTCCGAGGCCGCCAAGCTGCAGCTCGGTTTCGACCTGGATTACGGCACAGGGTCGCCATTTCCCACAATCTAGTTTGGCAATGTGGGGCGAATTGCATTTCCACCCCACATTTAGGGCTGTACCCAAATGTGGGCCACCAGGCGCTGTGAAGCCAGACTCATGCCGTTTGCCTCAGATAATCCCGTCTGCGCGCAGTCCCTTAATCTCCTCTTCGCCCAGTCCGAGCATCTCTTTCAGCACGGCGTCCGTATGCTCGCCCAGCACCGGCGGTGGATAACGAACCTTTCCAGGCGTGCAGGAAAAGAACATGGGGATGCCGAGGGAACGAAACAGACCGGCAGTCGGGTGTTCGATATCGATGACCATGCCGGTGGCCGCGGTCTGCGGAGCCGCCAGCGCATCCAGGACGTTATTGATGCGGGTGCAGGGCACGCCCGCCGCCGTCAGGGTTTTGATCCACTCGTCTACCGGACGGCGGGCCAGCGCCTCCTCGACCAGGGCATCGATGGTGGCGCGGTTAACTATTCGGTCGCGGTTGCGCGCGAAACGTGGATCGCTGACCCATTCCGGATGCCCCAGGGCCGCCGAAAATCGCTCGAATTGAGCGTCGTTGCCTACCGTGACGGCAATGTCGGCATCGCTGCAGCGGTACGAGCGGTAGGGAACGATATTCGGATGACCGTTTCCATAGCGTCCCGACGGCTTGCCCGAGATCAATGCGTTCGACGCGACATTGGCCAGCAGCGCAATCCCGGTGGTATAAAGCGAAACCTCGACCTGTTGCCCGGGAAGTCCGCGGTTGCGGGCATTGAGCGCTCCGAGGATGGCGATGGCGGCGTACATGCCGGTGCACAGATCGACGATGGGAACTCCCATCTTCATGGCTTCGCCGCTGGTCTCGCCGGTAATGCTCATCAGCCCGCTTTCGGCTTGCAGCAGGAAATCGTAGCCGGGGGCCGCGTGCTTGGGGCCGCGCGAGCTGTAGCCGGTAATGGTGCAGTGAATAACCTGCGGCGCCTGCTGGCGTATGAAGTCGGGACCGCAGCCCCACTCCGCCATGGTGCCGAACTTGAAGTTCTCGACCACCACGTCGGACTTCTTGATCAGTTCGCGCAAGACGGCCTGCCCGCGCGGCTCCTTCAGGTTCAGCGTTATGCCGCGCTTGTTGCGGTTGACGCCAAGGAAATAAGCCGCTTCCGTGCCGTGGAAGGGCGGTCCCCAGCCCCGGGTATCATCGCCGCGGCCCGGCAGCTCCACTTTCAGCACCTCGGCTCCCATGTCGCCGAGAATCATGGTGCAGTACGGTCCGGCGAGAACACGCGTTAAATCGAGTACCCGCAGGCCGGCCAAGGCGCCTGGGCTGCTGGCTGGCGCGTCCATTGCTTTTTTGTCCATTACTTTTCCCTCGCTCTGTTCTCATCGGCTGCCAGGCCGGAGAAGCACTGAACCATCATTTTCTTATTGCGCGTGCAGAAACGATGCCGGCGGCGGCCTCGCGGCCATGGGCGAAGGGGGCAGCCCGATTGATCCGCGCGCGATAGTTGCGCACCTGGATGTCCCAGACTCCAGGCTGGGCGGTGGCGGTGCTCGTGGGGCCCTTTTCCCTCACCTCAACTTATGCGCGGCTATCGGGGCAGCCACGCCATGGCGCTTTGCACGGTGACTCCCTTGAGCGTATCAGGGAACCACATGGCGATGCCCGGAAAAATGCAGAGCACCACCACCGCCATCGCCATGAGCACAACGAAAGGCAAAGTTCCCCAAATGATGTCCTTCAAGGGGACGTCCGGGGCCACGTTCTTGATGACAAATATGTTCAGCCCCACCGGCGGATGTATGAGTCCCATCTCCATGACGACGGTCATGACCACGCCGAACCAGACCAGATCAAATCCCGCATTCTTCAGCGGCGGCAGGATGATCGGCGCCGTCATCAGGATGATGGATACCGGCGGCAGGAAAAAGCCCAGCACCACCACAAAGACCAGAATCGCCGCCAGCAGCAGCCACTTGGAAAGATGCATGGCCACGATCCACTCAGCCGCCGACTGGCTGATGTGCAGATAACTCATGACGTAGGAGTACAGGAGCGACATGCCGATGATGAACATCAGCATGGTGGATTCCTTCAGCGTGCTGGAGTAGATGAACTTGACGTCCTTGGGGCGCCAGGTCCTGTACACGATTGCGATCAGGGTGAGCGCCAGAAGGGCGCCCAAGCCGGCCGTTTCCGAAGGAGTGGCGTAGCCTCCATAGAGCGCAACCATGACGCCGGTGAGCAGGATTACGAAGGGCAGCACCTTGCCCAGCATGGCGAACTTTTGCCGGCGGGTCAGGTCCATCGTGTCCAGATAGGCGGAGCGGTCGCCGCCGCTCTCGTAAACCGCGAGGGCCTTTTTGTACTCGCTCTTGTACTTCAACATGGCATAGGTCGAGAACAGCGTTACCAGCAGAAGCCCCGGACCGATGCCGGCCAGAAACAGCCGGCCCAGGGACTGCTCCGCAGCCACGGCGTAAAGGATCATGGTGATCGAAGGCGGGAGCAGGATGCCGAGGGTGCCGCCAGCGGCGATAATGCCGGCGGCAAAACCGCCGGAGTAGCCGCGTTTGCGCATCTCGGGGATGCCCGCGCTGCCGATGGCCGAAGCGGTCGCCGGGCTGGAGCCGGCCATGGCGGCAAAAATTGCGCAGGCAAAGACGTTGGCAATGCCCAGGCCGCCCGGGATCTTGTGCAGCCAGGCATGAATCGCGGCATAGAGATCGGCCCCGGCGCGGGATTTCCCGATCGCCTGGCCTTTGAGGATGAAGAGCGGAATGGACAACAGCGTGATGCTCGCCATCTCCTGGTATACGTTTTGCGTGATCGTATTGAGGGCCGCGGCAGGCATGAAGAAGTACATGAACCCGACCGCCACCACGCCGAGGGAAAAGGCTATCGGCATGCCGGTAAACATAACCAGCAGGGTAACGACGCCGTAGAGAATGCCTGTGGTTCCGACGCTCATGCTTTTGCCTCCTTCGGCCGGGAGAAGTGGGCAAAAATCTGCAACAGCAGTTGCAGCGAGAGCAGCGTCATGCCCAGTGCCAGCAGTCCGTAGGGAATCCACAACGGCGGAGCCCAGGTCGAATCAGTCGTTTGCCCTTCGGAAAAGGCTTCGTAAAACATGGACCAGGACTTCCAGGAGAAAAAACCGCAGAAGGCGCAGGCGAAGACATCAACAATGAAGCGCCGCACGCGGTTTACGGCCTCGGGCAGAATGCTGGCCAGAGCTTCGATACCGACATGGCCGCGGTAGGACTGCACGTATGCGCTGCACATGAAAATGGCGCCGACCAGCAGGAAGACCGAACACTCGTCCTGCCAGTCGGTGGACACCTTCAGGAAATAGCGGGTCAGCACGCTGTAGGTGAGAATGAAGGAAGCCGCCAGCAGAGCGATGCTTCCCAAGCGCACAATCTCCCGGTTGAAACGATCGGAAATGCGGGTTATAGCTGCCAAGACTTCTCCCGCCATGGTTTCGCGTCCCTTGACAACCTCCAGGTTGGAACCTTGGCTCGCGGCGTGTTGGCCACGAGGCTGACTGATAGCAGGTTGCACGTGAAGTTGACTCACACCACTTTCTCCGAGAGCTTAAGCAAGCGGCCGCAGCGTTCAGTCCGTGCGGCGAAGTCCTTCCAGGCGGTATTGCGGGCGATCGCCTGCCACCTCTTTACGGTCGCGGCGGAAAGGTCATAAACCTTGGCGCCGTGGTCCTGGTAAACCTTGGCGACAGCCTGGTCATCGGCCTTGGCGGCCTCCATGCCGAATTTCTCCAGGTCGGCACCGACGCTCATCACGATCCCCTGCATGTCCTTGGGCAGCTTCTGGAAGATATCGCGCGAGATGAGCAGCGGCTCCAGCATGAACCAGTAGGCTTTGCCGCGGCCGGTGGTGAGGTGCTTGGCAACCTCTTCCAGGCGGAAGGAGATCAGGCTGGTGGAAGATGTCATGGCGGCGTCGAGAGCGCCGGTTTGCACCGACTGGTAAATTTCATTCGAAGGCAGCGACATGACCGAGGCCCCGGCGGCTTTGAGCACCATGTCCATCTCGCGGCTGCCGCCCCGGACCTTGAGCCCCTTGGCGTCCTCGGGCTCGACCAAGCCCTTGTTGCGGCTGGCCACGCCGCCGGCCTGCCATACCCAGCTCACGAACATGGCGCCCTTCTCATAGAGCACGTCCGACAACAGCTTGCCGGCCTCGGAGTTTTTCCACGCCATGCCCTGCTCGTAAGAAGTCACAATGCCCGGCATCAGCCCGATGTTCAGCTCCGGGATCTCGCCCCCGGAATAAGAGATGGGGTAGAGCGACATGTCGAGCGCGCCTCCGCGCACGGCATTGAGCTGCGCATTGGTCTTCATCAACGAGGCGCCCGGATAGACCGTGGCCTTGAGCGCGCCATTGGTCCGCTTTTCGACTTCCTCGGCGAAGCGGTGGCAAAGGCGGTCGCGGAAATCGCCTTCCGGACCACTGGCAGCCGGGAACTGATGAGAAATCTTAAGGTTCAGGTTCGATGCCTGCGCAGGCGAAGGCGCCGCAGGCTTATTACACGAACTGAGCATTGCCAGCGAAGGCACTGCTGTCAGCGCACCAATGACAAAGCCGCGCCTGGTGATTGCCATAAGCTTTCTCCTTTTCCTTCTCGGGTACGTAAATTCCTTGCGTTTGATTCGCCAGAGGCAAGTCGAACAAAACGCCTCGCGGGGCGACACGCGCGAAAGTTCAGACTTCGGTTCGCCGTTTATTCACAAGCTGCGCTGCGGCGGGCACACCGCCGGGCCTCGCTTATCGATTTGCAGATATGTTTAATGACTTGCCCCGCAACCAATCCGGCCGCAGTGATTCTCAAAGTCTCACCGGGCCTGTATACAGGAGTACGGCGGGAAATACAAGTACATTTACTTAGTTCTCCCGGAAAACACCTTATGGCATTGGCGCGAATTCGCGGCGAGAAACTAGGTAATACGGTGCCTAGGTAGCATGCTGCGCCAAATGCATAAATCCTGGAAATATATAGGGTTATACGCAACATGGAAGCGACTTGGGAGCAGCATAAAAGGCGCAGGCAAACCGTTGCTTAGGCAATTACCTTATCTTAGATAAGGGCTTATCCCTAGCGGCGAATAGAGACGGCCCAGGCGGCGTCCGGGTCATCCATTTCCAGCTTCAGGACTCCCTCCCGAAATTGCTCTAGCAGCTTTTGGTACTCGGCGCGATAGGAGGCATCAGGATGCTGCCATTCATGCAAATAAAAGACCCGTTCGATGCCGGCCTGTAACGTTTCTTTCATACAACTGAAACACGGCTGCATGGTGGTGTAGAGAGTGCCGCCCTCGACAGCAATGCCGAAGCGGGCGGCGGCCAGGATGGCATTCTGCTCGGCGTGAACGCAGATGCAAAGATCGTAGCCGGTGCCGGGAGGATGCGATTCGCGGTTGGCGCAGCGCAGGCAGCCTCCCTCCAGGCAATTGGGCATGCCGCGCGGGGTGCCGTTGTAGCCGGTGGAGACAATGCGCCGGTCTTTGGCGATTACGGCTCCCACCCGGTTGCCGACGCAATTGGCGCGCTTGCGCACCGCCATGGCGATTCCCATCAGGTATTCGTCCATGTTCGGACGCGGAGACTCTGGCTTCACGCGATTGCTCCCTGACTCAGGATTTTTCATTTTTGATTTTTGATTTCAGATT
>JBEKQR010000149.1:0-9427 GCA_049519515.1 Candidatus Korobacteraceae bacterium | reverse complement strand
CAGCGCCACGGTGTTTCCGGCGTGGGAGAACATGCTGAAGATCAGCGCCACCAGCACCGCACCCACCGTCTGCCCCGTCAGGCGGGCCATGCCCAGCATGCCGCTGGCTCCGCCGGTTCTATCCTTCGGGGCGGAAGAAATAATCTCCCGGTTGTTGGGGGCTTGAAAGAACCCGAAGCCCAGGCCGCAGAGCGCCACTCTCCAGATAATCGAGACGGTGTCAGGATGGGGCGACAGCAGCGCCAGCGATGCCAGGCCGGCGGTAAATGTCCCCAACCCGAGGCCTCCCAGGATTCCGGCGGAATAGCGGTCAGCCAAATGGCCGGCTATGGGGGCGGCGATGAGGGTCGCCAATGGCCAGGGCGTGATGAGCAGTCCGCTCTGCACCTGGCTGCGGCCCAGCACATCCTGCATATAGAACGGCAGAGACACATAGGCCAGCATTTGCGCGGAGAACGAGCAGGCTGAAGTCGCAATCGACAGGGCGAAGGTCGGACGCCGCAGCAGATCGACGGCGAACAGCGGAGCGGGTTGCGACAACTGGCGGCGCACGAGGGCCACGCCGACCAAGAGAGCCACGGCAACCTCAATCGCTGCCGCCCACGCTGCCTGGCCGTGCCCCAGGCCGTCAATGCCGCTGATCAGAAGGCCGAAGGTGATGGCGCTGAGCAGCGCCGCCGCCCAGTCAAAACGGTGTCCCGATCCGCCGATGCGCGGCAAAGTGCGCATTGAGACTGCCAGGGCCACGATTCCTACGGGAACATTCACGGCGAACAGCCACGGCCAGCGCGCCACCGACAGAATGCCGGCCGCCAGCGTGGGCGCAACCGCGGCCGAGACGGCAACCACCATGGCGTTGACGCCCATTCCTCGCCCCAGCATCCGGGCGGGATAAATGGTGCGAATCAGCGCCGTGTTGACGCTCACAATGCCGGCAGCCCCCAGGCCCTGGACGAAGCGGGCCAGCGTCAAAGTGACAAGCGAGTTCGACAGGGCACAGCAGAGCGAAGCAACCGTGAAGAGCGCGAATCCCGCCTTATAGATTTTGGGATAGCCGATGATGTCGCCCAGAGAAGATAGCGGCAGCAGCGAAATCACCAGGGCAAGCTGGTAGGCATTTACCACCCAGATGGAAGCAGCCGGGCTGGCGCCCACGTCGCGGGCGATGGTCGGCAGGGCAATGGTGGCGATTGTGCCGTCCACTACCGTCATCCCAACCGCCAGGGCACAAGTCAGAACAGCCCAGTACCTCTGCGGCAGAGGCAAACCGTCGAACGAGGATGCTAGCGGGACGGAGGCCGCCTCCATGGAGTTGAGACGGAGCGCCTCCGATTTAGCTTTCGTTCCATCATCAACACCGTCGGAAAATCTGCCTGTCACTGCCGCCCCACTGATTTACTGAAACAAGCTGTAATTTTTACCGGAAACACCCACATCTGCCAACCGCAGGCAGATGTGGGGCACGTACTGACACGTACTGGCGCTACGTCTTGGGCGGCGAAGCGGCGTCGCCAATCACGTAGAAACGGTGCTGGCCGCCGGGCTGCACATTGTTCTTCTCGAAACACTCCTTGATCCGGCGCCGCAGTTGGCGGCTGATCTCATACTGCTGTCCCGGCTTGGTCTTCACCAGCAGCAGATAATCGACTTCCTCCGCCGAGACCTTTTCGATTCCCGGCACCGCCGGGTCACCGACGATCAGGTCGGCATAGGCGGGATCGTGCTGCACCTCGGCGGCCACTTCTTTGAGCAGCGCGATCATCCGGTCGCTGTTCTCGTTGTAACTCACGGAAACGTGCATGGCCAGTTGCGTCCAGTCGCGCGTCATGTTGGAGACGATGCTGATCTGGCTGTTGGGAACGTTGTGCAGCGTGCCATCGGCATCGCGCAGCACGGTGCGGCGCAGGGTCAGCTTTTCCACCGTTCCCTGCACCGGGCCGACCTTGATCACGTCGCCGATGTCGAACTGGCTCTCGATGAGAATGAAGAATCCATTGATGACGTCGCGCACCAGCGTCTGCGCCCCGAAGCCCACCGCCAGCCCGGCAATGCCCGCGCTGGCCAGCAGCGGAGCGATGTTGATCTTCAGGACCTCCAGAATCTGCATGCCCGCCACGAAAAACACCAGGGTCAGGCCGACGCTGTAAACCACGCTGGCCATGGTCCGCAACTGCGTGGCGCGCATGGCCGTCTCGATGGCTTCCCGCTTGCTGAGATTGACCAGGCGCTTCCTGAGGACCCGGAGGAAATGGATCAGGACAAAGCTTACAAAGATGATGCCGATGATCCTGGGCACATCGTGACGCAGAAAATCGAATCCGTCCTCGCTCCAGTTGTTGAGAACCTGGAACAGCGAGTGCGGCTGGATCTGCGCGATGACGTCGGCAAATGGCATCGTAAGACTCTTTGAAGGGGCACGGCTTCAGCCGTGCCGAACTGTGGCCTGGAGAACCGGGCCTTTAGGCCCTGAGGCGCGGTTCACCACACCGCCCAAAAGCAGAACCCTCGCGGGCTGAAGCCCGCTCGGGATGTTAATGCAAAAAGCGCTTATGGCGCGGCTGAAGCCGCGCCCCTTCAAAACAACGGCTAGCACAATGCCGTCCGGAGCATGACCGACAACAACCAGCCCTAATACGCCAGCAGAATGCGCAAGTCGCGGAGATTGTTGCCGGTTGGTCCGGTCATGATGAGGTCTCCGAGCGACTGGAACAGGGGGAAGGCATCAAAAGTCTTCAGCGCGTTTTCGGCGCTGAGGCCTCGCTGCTCGATGCGCTCCATGCTGGAGCCGTCCACGATGGCGCCGGCGGCGTCGCTGTTGCCGTCGATGCCGTCGGTGCCGGCGCTGAGAACGGTGATGTTTTCACCCGCGATCTTCTGCGCGCAATAGAGCGCGAACTGCTGGTTGCGCCCGCCCGCGCCCGACTTGCCCTCAACCTTCACCGTGACCTCGCCGCCGGAGATCAGGCAGACGCGCGAAACCCCTTTGCGCAACTCGCGCACGCGGCGCAAAAGATGATCGGCGGCCGGGACGTAGTCCCAATCATCAACGCTGTTGTCTACCTCGATGGCGAACCCGGAGACGACCGCCTGCTCGACGGCGGATTTCTGCGCCACGGCATTGGAGGCAATGGTGCACCAGCGCGAGCGCGAAAAAACCGCGTCGTGCGGCTTGGGGGTCTCGACGATCGCCCGGCGCTCGAACAGCTCGCGCACGCTCGCCGGGAACTGCGGCAACAAACGGTATTTCTCGACCAACGCGTAACACTGCTCGACCGTGCTCGTATCGGGCATGGTCGGCCCGCTGGCTAGCGAGTCCAGGGCGTTCTCCGGGACGTCGCTCACCATGATGGAAAGCTGGTGCGCGGGCGCGGCGGCCAGCGCCAAACGCCCTCCCTTGGTGGCTGACAGGTGCTTCCTGATGGTGTTGATCTCGGCAATGGGCGCGCCGGAGTGCACCAGGGCGCGATAGGTCGCCACCAGGTCGGTCAGGGAAATGGAATCGGCAATCGGCTTTTCCACCAGCGCCGAGCCGCCGCCGCTCATCATAAAGATGACCAGGTCCCGGCCGCTGAGCGCTTCCAGGGCGCGCAGAATGCCCTCGGCGGCCTTTACCGAGTCCTGGTTGGGCATGGGATGGCCGCCCTTGTAGTAGCGGAAGCCGAAGATCTGCGCCTCGGGCAAGACCGGACCGCAGACCATGCCGCTGATGCCGCTGCCCGGACCCAGGCGCTCACTCAACGCCCGCACCATGGTATGCGCAGCCTTGCCGATCGCCACCACAAAGATGCGCGTAAAAGAAGCGATATCATAGAGATCTTCGCCCGCGCGCAGCACTCCGCGCTCATAGCCGAGGCCGCGGTCAAAGGTCTTGGGTATGCTCGACTCGGCCAGGGCGTGCATGAAGATACCGAGAGCGGTGGCGCGCATCTCCCCTGCCAGCGCCTGGTTCGCGGGGCTCAATCCAGTCTTCTGTTGCTGCATGACCGGCATTATACGGCAACCCTGCCGCCAAGCAACGTCTCTTCTACCCAGGCCCTGATCGCCGTCCGCATTTCCGGCAAGTGTCCGTTGAAAAAGTGATCGGCTCCCGGAATGGCGACGAAGCGATTGGCCCCGGGAAGCCCGGCGATCAGTTCAGCCAGCGCCTGGGTGGGAGCGTACTGGTCGCGTTCGCCGCTGACGAACAACTTTGGCTGGGCGCACCCGCGCAGGTCGCCGTAGTGGTATTCCCGGCTTTCGGCGTGAAGAGGCAGGCCGAGCAAGATGAGCGCCTGCACCCCCCACCCTCTGTCCCCGGCGGACGCTGCTGTTGGCTTCGGTTGGCTGGAAATCTCGGCGCAAACGGCCCTCAGGCCAACCGCGGCGCCGAAGGAAAATCCGGCGAAGATGATTGGCAGGTGAAATTCGCCGGCCAGCCACTCGAGCGCCGCCCGCACGTCGTCCACTTCGCCACGGCCGTCGCCGGGGCCCCCGGCAGATGCCGCTTTTGCATCTGCTGGGGCGATGTCGTGTTTGCCCTGGCTGGCGCCTACCCCGCGAAAATTGAAGCGCAGGACGGGAAATCCAAACTCATTCAACGTTTTGGCCGCGTGATAGACGACCTTATTGTGCATGGTCCCGCCAAACAGCGGATGCGGATGAGCTACCACCGCGGCATAAGACGGACTCCTACCCCGCCAGACGCAAGAATCGCGTCTGTCGGGGGCCCCGTTCGCCGAACCGGTATTCAGTAAAGCTTCCAGCCTGCCGGCCGGGCCCGGTAGAAATAACGACTTGATGCTCGGCTTGCTCACCCAGTTTCCTGCAGAGTTAGGGCTAGCGATTAGGGATTACCAAAACAGCGCGTTTCAAGTCCCCCTAACCCCTAATCACTTGTCAATTATTGAGTGTTGCAAAAGTAATGGCCTGCAACAATCACTAATAAATAATCACGTCACCCGCTCAATTTGCGGTTATCTTCCTTCGACCCGTTTTATCTCTTCAGCGCGATCTTTCTCCTGATCGGCCTTGGCAAAAGCTTTGCTGCGGGGCAACTGCAAATCCAGCGCGGCAATTTCCAGGAAGCGGGCGGTTCCGTCGGCCAGCGTCAGTTTCAGCACGTGCCCGCCATGTTTCCTGTCCTGTGTCAAATAGTGCCAGTGATATCCGGGAACGCTGATTCCGCGGCTGAAGGCGGGACTGCGGATTCCGACCAGCACACCGCGCGTTTCCTGGTAGCCATGGAACACCTGGCTTTTAATCACCTGCGCCAAGGGTTTGTAAGGCTCGGTTTGCGGCGAAACCGCGCGCACGGAAACCTCGTGGAACAGGCCGTCAATTCTGATGGCATAAAACAGGTTCTTGTTTTGCAAATGCTGGTCCAGCCACTTTTCCAGCTCCGGCAGCGACATGCCTGGTTTGGGCCGTATGGTTGTGGCGCCGCGGAATCGTGTGACATAGGCCAGGGGCATCTTGTCTTGCGGGCCGGCGACCACCACCGTGCCGTCGGACTTGGCGTGGTAGCAGACCCCTTCCAGCATGACCATCTCGCCGTCCAGGCGATTGAAGGTGCCCATTCCGAAATCGCCCTTCTTGCTCAGCTCGGCCACGGTCAGGTCGCCATCGTAGACTCCCGCCAGCAGGGCATCTATCGTCGAATATGTGTACAGGCGAGGCTGAGACTGCTGCGCGCTCGCCGGTAATGCGACCAACAAAATGGCAAGAAGCACCAGCAGGGCAGCTCGTGCGAAGTTCCTCCGTAGCACTTTCATGAGATTCCTCGTGATCTTTCGCCGGCTTTCGCACAGCTAGCAGCTTGTTAACGCAGCGGGCCCAGCTCGGGTTTCGCTCCCTCCGGCAGCGGATAGCGATCGACATTCAAGGCCATCGAGACCAGGTGGTAGTAACCCATCACGCCCATAAGATCGACGGCGCCGCGCTCGCCGAACCTATCCACCACAGCCTTAAAATGGGCGTCGCTCACCTGCCTGGTGTAGAGCAGCTCATGGCAGAAGTCGTAAACGATCTGTTCGTCGGGCTGCATGGCCGCGGGCCTCTTTCCCGCCGCAAGGTCGCCGATCACCGCCTCGCTCAAGCCCGCCTTGAGCGCGTATTGATGATGGGCATACCACTCGTATTGCGAGTTCCAGAAGCGCCCGGTAATGAGGATGGCGAATTCGTTCAGCTTATGCGGGATCGACGAGTGATAGCGCATGTAGGCGCCCCACTTCTGCGCCAGGTCGCCCATCTCCGGGCTGCGCAGAAAAACATTGTAGGGCCCGTTCAGCGAGCCGCGTTCGCCTGCCAGGACGTGCTCCGCCATGGCTTTCTGTTCAGGCGTCATCTGTTCATAGGTCAGCGGCTTGAAGCGGTCGCCCCGCAGCTTAAACTCAGGATTCGTTGAGCCGATGGCCATGCCAACGGCAAGGCATACAAGGCTTACACAGACAAGTTTCAATACCATTCCAGTTCTCCTTTTCTCCGGTGAGCGAGCTTAACGCCCATGCGGACACTGAAGGCGGTTCGGAAAATGTAGCACGCCGGGACCGGTAAGCATAGCCGCCGCAGGGAAAAACCCCAGGAGACGCTTTCCTGCGCTGTGGCCCGCATTACGTTGCGGGGTGCCGCCCGTCACTGCGGAACTTTGCTGGCTACACAAGAATTATTGTGTCCCCCATGGAACCCTCTGCTGCTGTAGATAAGATCGCGCGCATAGAAGCGTTGGCGCACACGCAACTGGCCAAGTGTTACCAGTGCGGCAAGTGTACGGCCGGCTGTCCCGCCGCCGGCAACATGGAGCTGACGCCCAACCAGATCATGCGCCTGCTGCAACTGGGCTTCGATGATGTGGTGCTGGCCAGTGCCTCGATCTGGAGCTGCGTTTCCTGCCTGACCTGCTCGGCCCGCTGTCCTAAAGAGGTTGACTGCGCCGCCGTCATGGACGCGCTGCGCGAGTTGTCGCTGCGGGAAGGGAAGACCAGTCCCGAGGCGCAGACGGTCGTGGCCTTTCAGCAGGCGTTTCTTGACAACGTAAGGCGCAATGGGCGGCTGAATGAGCTGGAGCTGATCGCGCGCTTCAAGCTCACGGCTGCCATGCGCACGCGGCGGCTCTCCCTGCTGTTCAAGGACGCCGGGCTGGCTCCGCAACTGCGCCGGCGCAAGAAGTTGCACCTCAGCTCCGAGCGCGCGCGCGACCTCGAGGTCGTCGGCCGCATCTACGCCCGCTGCCAGGAGGCCGGCCAGAAATGAATATCGGCTACTATCCCGGCTGCGCGCTGCATGGCTCTTCCAATGACTACGAGCAATCGCTGAAGGCCTGCCTGGGCGCGCTCGGCGTCGGTTTGCAGGAGGTCAAGGACTGGATCTGCTGCGGCGCCACCGCCGCGCACTCGTTGAACCACAAACTGGCCATGGCGCTGCCCGCCCGCAATCTCGCCCTGGCCGAGCGCGACGGCTTCAGCGAGGTCTTTGCCCCCTGCCCGCTATGCTCCATGCAACTGTTGAAGGTCCGCAAAGCGGTCGAGGACAAGGCCGTGCGCCATGAGCTCTCGCAGATCGTAGAGGCGGAGATTCGCGGCGAGGCCAAGGTTCTGAATGCCATCCAGCTATTCGAGGGTGTCGGGCTGGACAAGCTGAAGACCGCCGTCAAGAAACCGCTGCAATCGCTGAACGCCGCTTGCTATTACGGATGCCTGCTGCTGCGCCCGCCGGACGTGGTGCAGTTCGACGACTTCGAGCAGCCTAAATCCATGGAAACCTTGCTGGCGGCGCTCGGCGCCAAGACGGTCGAGTGGAGCTACAAGACCGAGTGCTGCGGCGCCGGCATGACCATGGCGAGCGAAGAAATCGTGCTGGATCTGGCTTACAAGATTCTGAGCAACGCCATCGAGCACGGCGCCAACTGCCTGGTTGTGGCCTGCCCCATGTGCCACGTCAACCTGGACATGAAGCAGGCAGCGGTGGAGCGCAAATACGGCAAGCGCATCAGCATGCCCGTGTATTACCTGTCCGATGTGGTCGGGATGGCCCTGGGCTTGAGCGGGGAGCAGTTGGGCATCAACCGGCATTTCGTTACCTCCGCTCCAAAGGCCCCGGCCGCGGTTGCGGTGGCAAAAGCAGGGTCCCCGGCAAAGGCCGCTGTTGCACCGGCTGCGGCGAAGGCAGGCCCCCCGGCGGAGGCCGCCGCCCGGCCCGCCGAGGTGAAACAGGATCGGAATTAGACCATGTCCAGAATCGGTGTTTTTACTTGCTGGTGCGGTGAGAACATAGCTCGCACGGTAGACGTGGACGAGGTCAGCAAGCGTGTGGCCGCCCTCCCCGGCGTCGTTTGTTCGGTGAACTACAAGTACGTGTGCTCCGATCCGGGACAGAGCATCGTCAGGGACAAGATCGTCTCCGAACGCTTGGACGGCGTGGTGGTCGCTTCCTGCTCGCCGCACATGCACCTGAAGACCTTCCGCAAGGCCGCCATGACTGCCGGGCTGAATCCCTACCTGGTGGAGATGGCCAATATCCGCGAGCAATGCTCCTGGGTCCATCATGATCGCGCGGCGGCCACCAACAAGGCGGCGGAAATCATCGGCATGTCGGTGCAGAAGGTGCGCAACAACCGCGCCCTGGACGCCATTAAGGTTCCGGTGACGCGGCGCGCGCTGGTGATCGGCGCCGGCGTGGCCGGCATCCAGGCGGCGCTCGACATCGCCGATGCCGGATATGAAGTTGCTCTGGTGGAGCGCGAGCCTTCGGTGGGCGGCAAGATGGCCGGGCTGTCGGAGACCTTCCCCACGCTCGATTGCTCGCAGTGCATCCTGACGCCGCGCATGGTGGAGGTCGGGCAGCATCCGCGCATCAAGCTCTACAGCTACTCCGAGGTCGAGGCGGTCGAGGGCTTCATCGGCAACTTCAAGGTCAAGATCCGGCAGAAGCCGCGCTATGTCGACACGAGCAAGTGCACGGGCTGCGGCGACTGCTGGAACAGTTGTCCGCTGAAGAAAAACCCGAGCGAGTTCGACTACGGCATGGGCATGCGCCCGGCCATCTACATCCCCTTCCCGCAGGCGGTGCCGGCGCGGCCGGTGATCAACGCCGAGGATTGCACCCGGCTGAAGCGCGGCAAAGGCTGCGAAATCTGCGCCAAGAAGTGCAAGGCCGAGGCCATCAACTTCAACGATACGGAAAAGTTCGCGGAAGAAAACGTCGGCGCCATCGTGGTGGCTACCGGCTACACGCTTTACAAGATCACCAAGGAGCAGAACAAGGCATCGCTGAGCGGCTACGGCGAGTACGGCTACGGCAAGTACAAGGATGTGATCGACTCGCTGCAGTTCGAGCGCCTGGTCTCCGCCTCCGGCCCGACCGGCGGCGTGCTCAAGCGGCCCTCCGACGGCGCCATTCCCAAGAGCGTCGTCTTCATCGCCTGCGTAGGCTCGCGCGACAACGCCAAGGGAGT
>JBEKQR010000148.1:0-9475 GCA_049519515.1 Candidatus Korobacteraceae bacterium | reverse complement strand
GGAGACGAGGTGCTGGTTCCGGTGCCGAGCTATCCGCTCTTCGAGTTTCTGGCGGACATACAGGACGTGCGGCTGGTGCCCTACGAGCTGGTCTACGATCACGGCTGGCAGATCGAGTTCGAGTCGCTGCGGCGCGGCCTCGACAAACGCAAAGACGGCGCGCGCTCGCGGGCCATTCTGGTGGTGCAGCCCAACAATCCGACCGGATCTTACGCCAAAGAATGGGAGGTGCGGCGGCTGGCTGCGCTTTGCCGCGAGCACGACTTGGCGCTGATTGCCGACGAGGTCTTCCTGGATTATCGGGTCGAGGCCAATGAAGCCCCGAGCTTCGCGAATCCGGCGCAAGCAGGCGCAAGCGCCCTGACCTTCACCCTGAGCGGGCTTTCCAAGATAAGCGGGCTGCCGCAGATGAAGCTTGCCTGGCTTTATTGCAGCGGGCCCGAGGAGCTGGCCGCCACAGCCATCAGCAGGCTGGAGATCATCGCCGACACGTATCTTTCGCCCAGCGCTCCCGTGCAACTGGCGGCGCCGGCGCTGCTGGAGGCGCGGCACGGCATCCAGCGGCAGCTCGGCAGCCGGGTGCGCGCCAACCTGGACGAGCTCGACCGGCAACTCGCGCGCTCTGGATGTTCATCCGTAGCCGCCGATGCACTGCTGGCAGCGCAGCAGCAGCTCTGCCGGCGGCTGCGCGTCGAGGGCGGCTGGTACGCGGTGCTGCGGGTTCCGGCCATCCGCTCGGACGAAGAGCTGGCTCTGGCGCTGCTGCGCGAGACGGGCGTGCTGGCGCATCCGGGACACTTTTTCAACTTTCCGGGCGAGGGCTTTCTGGTGCTCAGCCTGATCACGCCGGAACGCGAGTTCGGCGAGGGTGTGCGGCGTTTGCTGGCCTTTGCCGGCCGCTCATCCGGTATCATGCATACATGATCCACGAAATCCTGCCGGTCGGCCCGCTGCAGTGCAACTGCTCAATCGTGGGTGACGAAACCAGCCACGAGGCCATGGTCATCGATCCCGGCGATGACATCGAAGCCGTGATGGAGATCGTGAAGCGTCACCGGCTCCAGGTAAAGCAGATCGTGGTGACGCACGCCCATATCGACCACGTGGGCGGCGCCGCCAAGCTCAAGCAGCTCACTGGAGCGCCCATTCTGCTTAACCAGAACGATTACGAGCTGCTGCGCATGCTGGACACGCAGGCGGCGTGGCTAGGCATGCGTTCGCCCGGCAAGCTGGCCATAGACGGGAGCGTAGGCGGCGGCGATACGGTCAAGGCGGGCGCGCACGAGGCCAAGGTGCTGTATACGCCGGGACACACGGAAGGCTCCATTTGCCTGTATTTCGAGCCGGAGAAGCGGGTGATCGCCGGCGATACGCTGTTTGCCGGTGGTATCGGGCGCACCGATCTTCCCGGCGGGTCTTACGAGAAGATCATGCGCTCGCTGCACGAGAGCGTGCTGGCGCTTCCCGACGAGACGGTCGTAGTGCCCGGCCATGGCCCGCTGACGACCATCGGAGAAGAGCGCGAGAGCAATCCGTTTCTTAGGGAATAGGGGTTAGGGAATAGGGATCAGGGAATAGGGAATAGGGATTAGGGATCAGACAGGTAGTTTTACTTTTTCTAGGGTCGCCCGAAGTTGACGGTCAGCTTCAAAGGACTGCCACACTCAAGCAAAAGAAGCTTGAGTGGGCCGCCCGGCAATCGATCTGAAATCAAATCAGAAATCGAAAATCAAAAATCAAAAATGTTACATTCCGTTGGCTTGCTTGCTGGTGGAGAATGGCGCTGCCAGGTACTTGCGGGCCTCATCCAGCGCGCCCCGGGTATTGTCCTTCGTTTGCAGCGCCTGGCGGTACTCGTTGACCGCGCGCTCGCGCTGTCCGGTGATGTCGAAGATCTTGCCAAGCTGAAGGTGGCACCAGACCTCGGTCCACCTGGGTTCGCCGTCGCCGTTCAGGGCGTCGCGGTAGGCATTGGCGGCCGCCTGGTAGTTGTGTTGCTGGAAGAAGACCTCGGCGATGCGGTAGTGTGCCAGCGAGCTAGTCTTGTTCAGGTCAAGCGCCTTCTGGAATTCGCGCAACGACTCGGCCAGGTTTCCCTGCTGCACGAGTTGCTGGCCGCGCAGGATGGCGGTGCGCAGGCGCAGATCGGTGCTGTTCTTGAGCACGTTATTGGCGGGATCGATCAGGATCTGCCGCGGCTTGCCGAAGGTCTCCACCTCATAAGAGGTATGAGTTCCGGTGACGTCGATCTTCTTGGTTTCCGTCTGGCCATCGGTGTCGATCTTCAGCTCGACCGGCATGCGGAACAGATCCAAGTCCTGCTGGATCTCGCCCACTATGCGGAAGCCCTTGTCGGTGCGGTAAATGGTGTACTTGTTCTTGAACTCGGGAGCGCCGGTTGAATCCAGCCATTGGGTGAAGAACCAGTTCAGCTTCTCGCCGGTAACCTGCTCGGCCAGTTTTTCCAGGCCGTCCACATCGACCGGCTTGCCCTGGAACTGCTGCGCCAGGCTGCGCTCCAGCTTGTCGAAGTTCTCGTTGCCCACCACCCAGCGGAACATGTGGAAGACCATGCCGCCCTTGTCGCTGGCCAGGGATTGAAATACGGGATCGAAGGGGTCCAGAGTCCCGATCCGCCCCAGCGGCACCGTGTCGTAGGCCAGGGCGCCGACAGACATGTCTCTAAGCGCCTCTTCCTCGGCGCCTCCGCCCGCTAGAAAGTCGACGTACTGCGCTTCGCCGTAGCGGGCAAGGCCGTCGGTAATCCACCAGTCGTTGCGCGTGGCCGGACTGACGGAAACTCCCCACCACTGGTGCGCGATCATGTTGGCCAGCAGGCGATAGTTCATCTTGCCGGCCACGGCGCGGCTGGAAATGGCAGCGATCTCCGGCGCCCAGGCGGCCAGAACCGTGTCGTCAGGCAGCTCGACCACCTTCAGGGTGGTTGACAGCGGCTGGCCATACAGGGTGCTGAAGTAGCTGAATTCCTTGCCGGCCCCATCGCCATATTCCTGCGCCTGCTGCTTGTGGACGGAGGGGAAGAACACGTGCACGGGCACGACGCTGCTCGTGACCGTGGTCTCTTCGAACTTGCCGACGATCAAGGTTCCGGGGAAGCTGGGTTTATCCCAGACGAAGGTATAGCTTTGCTGCGCTCCGGCCGGCTTGGACGCGGCGCTCTCGGTGGTAGCGGCGCCGCTTCCGATTACCGTGTATCCCTGCGGCACGGTGACGCGGATGGTGGAGGTGAAGCGGTTGATGCCGTATCCCGAGACCGGAAACCAGCGGCCCGCATAAAGAAGGTAGGAGGTGGGATCGGCAATCGAGGCCAGCTTGAGGCCGGCGACCGGGCTGTCGTCGGCGGAAACCAGGTCGCCCTCGTAGTTGAATATGAGGGTCATCGATTGGCCCTTGGGCAAACCACTGGGCAGGGGAACGCGCACGGTGGAATCCTGCGACACGCGCTCTACCTGCATGGGATGCCCTTCAGCATCCGTGACCTTGGTGGGACGCAACGCGTTGTGCAGTTCGAAGATGGCGACGTTGAGGTCTTCGCTGGCCGTGAAGTTGACCTCCGCCCGCGCGGACAGATGATGGCGCTCGGGATTTACCGTGGCTTGGATTCGGTAGCTGTTGACCTGGAGGCGGATTTTTTCCGCGCCTCGCGTCTGCGCAGCCATGGTCAGGGCTGCCAGGAAAAAGACAAAGACAAAGAAGGCGCCAACGGCTACTACCGGCCAGCGCCGCGCTTCCGGCGTTGTCGGGGTATGTCCCAGGGGTTTGCGTGCAAACATTTGCGTGATGCTCCTAGACCAGCTAAGCCGATGCCGGCTTGGTTGGGCTGGCAGAGTTCCCGATCTTAAATTGATGTGTAAAAGCCGCCAGGAGATGGCAACTCTCGCCGGAATTCTCCCATCCGGCGGGCGGTCCGCCTCAAAACGGGCCTGGACTGTATCTTCCATGATGTTGACTAATCAGGCAACTCCAGTGAAACCGCGGCAGTTTCAGCCTGCGCTCCGCGCATCACGGCGAGCACCTCCCGGGCGGCGTGCTCGGAGGCGCTCAAGCCGCTCTCCCCGCGCAGCTTGGCCCTTATGCCGGCCAAGTCCAGCAACATGCGCTGCCGCTCCGGCCCGTCCGGCAGCAGGGCCTCGATTTGCCCGGTCACGTTTTCCGGGGTGAAATCGCGCTGCACCAGCTCGGTAACGATGCCTCGCCCGGCGATCAGGTTGACAATGCAGAAAAAGGGCACGTCCACCAGGAAACGGCCCACCAGCCAGGTCAGCGGGGCCAGCCGGTAAACCATCACGAACGGGGTTCCGGCCAGGGCGGCCTCCAGGGTGGCAGTGCCGCTGGCAACCACGGCGGCGCGCGAGCCGGCCAGCGTTTGCGCGGCGTCCTCCGCCAGTTCCAGTGGAAGCTGGCCGCCACCCCGGCGAATGCCGGCGGTGCCTTCCGCAGGTTGGAAGCCGCGGAGCAGCTTCTCCAGCCACGGCCGCGACACCGTGGAAGCTACCGGCAGGCGAAAATGCAATTCCGGGTGACGCTCATGCAGCAACCGGGCGGCCTCGAGCATGGCCGGCAGATTCAGTTCGATCTCTTTGTGGCGGCTGCCGGGCAGCAGCGCGATCTGTGTTGAGTGCGTCTTGGACGCGGAGGCGTCATCGGGTGCGGGTGCCCCACCCTTTCGCGAAGCGAAGGGTCGGGTCGTTTCGAGTTCTCTTTCGGCCAGCGGATGCCCTACGAAGCGAGCTTCGATCCCGTGGCGGCGGTAAAAATCGCGCTCGAAGGGGAAGATCACCAGCATCTTGCGCACGTAGCGCCGGACCAGCTTGACCCGTCCCTTGTTCCACGCCCAGAACTGCGGGCTTATGTAATAGACGACCGGAATGCCTCGCCGGTGCAGTTGCCGGGCCAGGCGAAAATTGAATTCGGGGAAATCGATCAGCACGGCGGCATCGGGACGGCGGCGGTCGACCTCGTCGAGCAGCTGGCGAAACCGCCGGTAGATGCCAGGCAGGTGAGAAAGCACCTCCACCAGGCCCACGACGGCGACATCTTTGGCATCGACCACGGTCTGGCAACCGTTGGCGCGCAGGCATTCCCCGCCCATGCCAAAACACTCGACCTCGTCAGGAGCGGCGAGCCGGCGCAGGGCGCCGAGCAGGGAACCGCCATGCATGTCGCCCGAAGCTTCTCCGGCGGAGATCAACAGGCGAAGCCTGCGCTGGTCCTTAATTGTTGATCGCTCGTCGATCATTGGATTGCAGATTTAAGATTGCAGATTGCAGATTGAAAATCCACAACTTCGCAGGTAACGCAAGTCGCCACTTGATGTATGTCAATGGAAGAGCCCTAGCTCGTCCGCACCTTGGCGGGCAGGCGTGGACGCCTTCCGGACAGCCGGTCCCGCTCTGCGGGACCAGTGCTACATTTTTCGACAACTCCTCAATCTTCAATCTGCAATCTTAAATCTGCAATCTTCAATCGTTCGCCCCGACCTCGCGTGGGGCGGCAGCCGGCTGGGCCGCGGCCAGCACGGGCGCGGTCTCCTGGTCCTTGTACTGGAGCTGGTAGAGCTTGTAGTAGATTCCGCGCTGCGCCAGCAATTGCTGGTGCGATCCCATCTCCCGCACCTTGCCCTTGTGCATGACGATGATGTTGTTGGCCCGCTGAATGGTGGAGAGGCGGTGGGCGATGATCAGCGAAGTGCGTCCCTCGACCATGCGCGTCAGGGCCTCGCGCACGCGGAACTCGGTTTCGGTGTCGACGCTCGAGGTAGCTTCATCCAGCACCAGAATCCTGGGATCATGGGCCAGCGCGCGGGCAAAGGAGATGAGCTGCTTCTGCCCGGTGGAGAGCGTGCTGCCGCGCTCCTTCATGTGCGATTGCAGGCCGCCGGGCAGGCTGCGGATGAACTCCGCCAGGTTGACCTCCTCGGTGGCGCGCTCGATGGCATCGGCATTGATCTCGGAGCCGAGCCGGATGTTGGTTTCCACCGTGCCTGAGAACAGGAACGGATCCTGCAACACCACGCCGAAGCGCCGCCGCAGGGCCTGCAGGTCGAGCTCGCGAATATCGACCCCGTCCAGCCGTATCGAGCCCTGCTGCACGTCGTAAAAGCGCAGCAGCAGGGAGATGAGCGTAGTCTTGCCGGCGCCGGTATGGCCGACCACCGCTGCCGTCTCTCCGGGCTCGACGGTGAAGGAAACGTCGCGCAGCACCCAGTCCCAGCCGGCATCAGCCTGGGGACTTACGGGGCTGGGAGCGTTTTGCGCCGCTTCGACAGAGGCGATGGCTGCGCTGATTGGGACAATGGGGCCATGGCTGGCTTGGGCCGGGGAAACGGAGCCTGCTGCCGCATTCTTGCCGCCGTCGGAAATCCGCCGGTAGGCAAACCAGACGTGATCGAACTCAATGCGCCCCGGTCCATCCGGCTGGCGCGCTGCCGGCGCGGAGGTGATCTCAGGCTGGGTGTCCAGCAGCTTAAAGATGCGCTCGCTGGAGGCCATGGCAGACTGCAGAATGTTGTACTTCTCGCTCAGGTCCTGGATGGGCCGGAAAAAGCGCTGGGCGTACTGCATGAAGGCCACCACCACGCCCAGGGTGAGGGCCGTGTCCATGTTGAGGACGCCGCGGCCTCCGTACCACAGGATGGAGGCCATGGCCGTGGCCGAGAGGATTTCGACCACGGGATAGTAAAGCGCGTAAGCCAGGATGGCATCCTTGAAGGCCAGCATGTGGCTGGCATTGATGGTCTTGAATTCCCCATAGGCCCGTTGCTCGCGGTTGAACAACTGCAGCACGGCGATGCCGGTGACGTGCTCCTGCAGATAGGCGTTGATGCGGGCAATGGCCACGCGAATGCGGCGGTAGCTGTCGCGCACGTGCTTGCGGAAGATGGTGGTTGCCAGATAGATCAGCGGCAGCACCGCCATGGCGATCAGCGCCAGCCGCCAGCTCATGTTGAGCATGATGGCGATGATGCCCGCCAGCACGAAAACGTCCTCGAAGATGGCGACCACGCCGGAGGTGAACATCTCGTTGAGAGCATCGACGTCGGTCGTCACCCGCGTCACCAGACGGCCGACCGGATTGCGGTCGAAGAAGGCGATGTGCATGTGCTGCAAGTGGCGGTAAATCTGGCTGCGCAGGTCGAACATGACCTTCTGGCCCGTCAACTGCATCAGGTAGGTCTGCGTGAACTCCAGCAGGAAGCTGAACGAGAGCAGGCCAATGTAGATGAGACCGATCTGGGCGATGCCCGTCAGCGGCTGCGAGCTCAGGATGGGATCGAGGAAAGAATGTCCCTCGCCCGGCTTGTGCGCCAGGTACTTGTCGATGGCGACCTTGGTCAGGTATGGCCCGAGAACGTCGGCTCCGGCCTTGATGACGATCGCCACCAGGGCCAGCGCCACCTGCAGCCGGTAAGGCTTCAGGTAGGTGAGCAGCCGCCGCATCAGGCGGGCGTCATAGGCCTTGCCGAGCACCTCTTCTTCGTGGCCGCCGCCGCTGCCGCCGGAATGGTGGTGGTGAGCCATGCAACTCTATTGTAGATGGTGAGCTGGCAGCAACGGTCGCATTGGTTCGTAGCGCCATGCTTTTCGGCGCTGACCTGGGGGCAAAGTGATGTTTATGAAAAGCCATGCATTCGCTGCGCAGAATTAGCTCCCCTCGTAGAATAAGGCGAGCCATGCCTCTCGGCCTCTACATCTCGGTCCCGTTTTGCCGCGCCAAGTGCAGCTTCTGCAACTTTGCCTCGGGGGTGTTCTCGCGCCAGCTTCTTGATAAGTACGTTGCTTACCTCCAGCGGGAGCTCGGGCGCGCCGAGCAGATCGCCGCGCAGGTTGGCGGCAGCTTCGAGCGGCGGGTCGATTCCGTCTACCTGGGCGGCGGAACTCCCACCATGCTTGCCCCGGAGCAGTTAACGGCGATCTTCACGGCCATCAGGAGCAGCTTTGAAGTGTTGCCCGGCGCCGAGATTACGGTCGAGTGCGCTCCCGGCACGCTCACCCCGGAATTGCTGCCGGCATTGGCTGACTGCGGGGTGAACCGGGTGAGCCTGGGCGTGCAATCGTTCGTGGACCAGGAGGCGCGCGCGGTTGGACGGCTGCACACGCGCCGGATCGTGCTCGACGAGATCGCGGCGCTGCGCCGCGCCGGCATTACCGAGATCAGCATCGACCTGATCGCCGGGCTGCCGCACCAGACCGAGCAATCCTGGCGGCGCAGCCTGGAAGAGACCATCGCCAGCGAAGTGCCGCACGCGAGCGTTTACATGTTGGAGGTGGATGCGGACTCGCGCCTCGGCCGCGAGCTGATCGCCGGGGGAACGCGCTACCACGCTCACTTCGTCCCTGACGACGACCTCACGGCTGATCTCTACGTGCTGGCCTGCGAGGAGCTGAACGCCGCCGGCATTTCGCAATACGAGATATCGAACTTCGCCCGAGGGCGGGCGGTGGCTACGGAATCGAGGGATGCTGCGAACTTGAAGGATATGGTTTCTGTCGCTGATTCCCCTGGCGGCCTTCCGGCGCATGCCTCCCGCCACAACTTGAAATACTGGTTGCGCCAGCCGTACATGGGATTCGGAGTGGATGCGCACTCGATGCTGCCGGCCCGCGAGGCCGCTTCTGCGAACCAGGCGGTGCGCTTCGCTACCACGGACGAACTGGACAAGCTGCTGTCTGGAGCTGAACTGGAAATTACGACAGTGGACGAAGGTGCGGCCCGGGAGGAGATGTGGTTTCTGGGATTGCGCCTGAATCGCGGAGTCGAATGGCGCTGCCTGGAAAGGACATGCGATGCCGAGTCGATCCGCTGCTACCGCGCCATTGTTGCCGAGTTAGAAGCCGCCGGGCTGGCGGCTGTCGAGGACGGGTGCGTGCGCCTTAGCCCTCGCGGACGCCTGCTCTCGAATGAGGTCTTCAGCCGGTTCCTGCGGGCCGGGACCCCCAGCAACGGCCGTTGATGGGGTGGTAGGGCGCGCGAGACGCGGGTTAAACTCCTCAGTCGAGGATCATCGCGGTACTTCTCTGCGAAGCTGGGGCACCCTCAGCGGATGTTTCCAGTTTCTTAGCCCTTGCCCAGCAGCGCGGGCTTCGCCATGCCTGTCGTGGCGTTTTCGATTTTGAGTTGGGGCGCTACACTTGGCATCCGGTCCAGCTTCTGCTCATGAATCCACACCAAGCGCCGGATGGCGTCGCCGCAGTTGAAACAAACGAAGAGAGGCGCATCCTTGAGATGCCCCTTGAATTCACAGATACCGCACTCAACCGTCATGTCCTCACCCCACAGTGTGAACTTGACCACACACAGCGTTAACTTGTCGGCCCCTGCTGGCTAAGCCGCAGAGTGCCTTTGTACATCCTTAACTGCAATTATAAACCTGTATTCCCCACGCCGCATCCTGCGTCGCGCTGCGGACCTTGACCCGTTGCCAATTTGATGTGGAGCTTGGTCCGGAAGTGGC
>JBEKQR010000147.1:0-13095 GCA_049519515.1 Candidatus Korobacteraceae bacterium | reverse complement strand
GCTACTAACGTTTGAAATGGCAAGAAAGAATAGCTGACCCCGAACGCGTAGTTTAGCCTGCGCTGGGGGAGGCAGCAACTGATCGGCCGGTAGGGAGAGCAAGGATGCTTTGATATCCGAGTAGTAACGCGGACGATCGTGGCTTCGTACTCCAAAGCTGCGGAAATGGCCCTTATCGCACATTGGGACGGCTCCCTGAACCAGAGTCAACCCACAGATTTGCAAGAGGAGGCAAGACATCATGTCAATCTCGAGAAAGCAACCCCATATCGTTCTGATCCAAACCGATCAGATGAGCGTGCGAGCGATGCCGTTTCATGGCAATACCGTCGTCAAGGCGCCGATCATGTCGAAGCTGGCGGAGGCGGGCGTCGTGTTCGACAGCATGTATTGCAACTATCCACTCTGTGCTCCGTCACGCGCCTCGATGCTGACCGGTCGGTTCGCCTCGTCGCTTGGGTGCTTTGACAACGGCGCCGAACTGGCGGCCTCCATTCCCACCGTGGCGCATCACCTGCGATCACTGGGTTATCTCACGTGCTTGAGCGGCAAAATGCATTTCCTGGGGCCGGATCAGCTCCATGGTTTCGAAGAAAGGCTCACGACGGATATCTACCCCTGCGACTTCAGTTGGACGGCTGATTGGAACCGGGAAGCCACCGGTACCGGTACGGGTGAAATGCGCGTTGTGACCGAGGCGGGACCTTGCAAGCGCAGCGTGCAGATTGATTTCGACGACGAAGTCACGTTCAAGGCGAATCGCTGGCTTTCCGCGTATGCACGTTCCGGCGAACAGATGCCGTTCTTCCTTACGGTCTCTTTCACTCATCCCCACGATCCGTTTTCCATGTCCACCGAATTCTGGAATCGTTATCGTCATGAAGACATCGATATGCCCTCGCTGCCTCGGGCAATGGACCCACATAGCCAGCGCATCAGAAAGCACTTCGGCATGGACCAAGGCATCCTTCCCGAACATGTCCGCCGTGCGCGACACGCCTATTACGCCGCGATTTCCTACCTCGACGACAAGATCGGCGAGTTGATGCGTACGCTTGAAGAATGCGGGCTGGCTGAAGACACCATCATCTTGCTGACTTCCGACCACGGCGAGTTTCTCGGTGAACGCGACCTCTGGTTCAAGCGCAGCTTCTTCGAGGAATCGGTTCGGGTGCCTTTCGTGGTCTACGCCCCGTGGCGCTGGCAGCCACGCCGTATCGGCCAGGCGTGTTCGTTATTGGACTTGTTGCCGACGTTGGTGCATTGGGCCGGAGGCGCCGATCCAAAAGACATGTGGGGAGCCCAAACACCCGGACATTGCATTACCGCCCTGCTCGACGGACAGGTTCAGGAAGAACATGACATTTTCTCGGAGGTGATGTCGGAGGCTACGCCGGTGCCGGCGTTCATGGTGCGTCGGGGCGACTATAAGTATATCTACTGCGAACTCGACCCACCCCAGCTCTTCAACCTGGCCGAAGACAAGCTGGAGCAGTGCAATCTGGCCGAAAGGGCAGAATGCCGTGCGATCATACAGCGCTTACACGAGGCTGTCGCTTCGCAGTGGGACTTGAAAACGCTGGGCTCGAAGGTACGGGAAAGCCAGCTCCGTCGCAAAGCACTTACCGCCGCGCTGAACCGGGGCAAGGCTCAGCCGTGGGACTATGCGCCGCCCGTAAATGCGGATACCGCCTATTATCGCAACCGCTTGGCCTTCGATCCCACTCGCCTGTTTGAGGTCGCACTGCGGTACGGGATCGTCAACTCCGGTGATCATGGATATCAATGCGGCGCCCTCAGGCTGGGAACCTCATCGGTGGATGCCGTGCATGCGATCGCTGCGGATCTCGATCTGGCCAATGCGATTGTCCGCGGCGTGGAAGAAAAGAAATCTTTCCTGCGCTGATGCGCGCGAACGAAAGCTGACGGCCGAGGCGGTCGAATTGTGCCGGTTCACGGTGCCGTCCTGTCCGCAGTGGCGGCGGCTCCAGGCACGCAAGTGACATTATTATATGCTTATGCGAACCGGCCTTATTATTCACGAATGCATAAGTAATGTCCCATGTTGTTGTCGTTCCGAGTGCCACCGTGGGCCTGTGGCCCACCAATATAAGGATGAAAGACGCTGTTCCTGGCAGCGCTACGTTTTCGATGAAGCGAACCGAGGAAATCTGCAATTCTTCGTGTCTCGAGAGGACATTATTTACGGAGGGACCAATAGCCGGATCAAGCTGGCTGGGTGGTTTTCTACCGCAATTCGCCGCGCGGGAGCCGAGGTTAGTGTACGCTTATAGATGAGAGATCATTGACACACATTGGTGAGATCCGAGAGCAATGATTGCGACAAAGACTTTGGGCAGGGAATCCCGCACCGGTAAACCGGTTACTTCCAAAAATAACGGACTGCAAGGGCAAGTTGCCTACGAAAGACTGCGTGAAGCCATACTCGACTGCGATCTGGAACCGGGAGAATGCATTTCTCAGCCGGACTTGATCCAACGTTTCGACTTGCGCGCCGCGGCAGTGCGTTATGGGTTAACCCGCCTGGCACAGGAAGGATGGGTAACGGTGCTGCCGAAGAAGGGCTGGACGATTGCACCCATCAGGTTGCAGGACGTGAACGAGGTGTTTCGGCTTCGCCTGGAACTGGAACCAACCTGCGCGCGCTGGATCGCCGGCCTGATCGACACCAAGCAGTTGGACGCTTTGGAGAAGCTGTATCACAAAGCGTATATCCCCGGGGAGCACAGGAGCGAAAAGCGGTTTCTGCGCGCCAATCGCGACTTACATCTCGCTCTGGTCGACATCGCCGGCAACCGGCGGCTGTCGAAAATCATGCGCGACTTACACGACGAATTGCTACGCATGTTTCATGTGTGCCTTCGGCTGAGCAACCAGACGACGCTATGGCAGCACCAGCATCATGACCTTATCGAAGCCATCCGCTCTGGTGACGGAGTTGCCGCTGAGAAAATCATGCGCGAGCAGATCGACGACGGGCGGCGATTCGTGACAGAGACGTTCATGCGCAGCCCGGTTTTGGCATCCGTCAATCTGACGGGTTGAAGTCTCATCGGTTATCGGCAATCGCGGGATGCAGGCACTGCAGTGTGGTGCGCAAATATTTCGTCTGACCGTGATCGGGGGTATTCGAATCGGGTCATGCCCTCCTTCCGTTAAAGAACGTTGTCGCTCAGACAACGTCCATAGCCATTGCTTTCCAACCAGTGATAAAGATGAACCTGATAGAGATATGATGCCACGATCTCTTCGCCGAGGTCGTGGGTCTCGGTGCACAAGAAAGGAACCTGTAGTCCGGCAAGGGTGGCGAGCAGCAACTGTGTGATGCGGTTGGGGTTGGTTCCGGTATTCGGATGTCGAATCCGCGCGGCGTTGGCGCCGCCATCATCTATAACTTCAATCGCTGGTTCGGTTTCACACTTGATGCCAGCGACCATTGGGGCAGCGGTGAAACCGGAGTAGCCAACAGAAAGCCCAAGGCTGGTGCAAATATAAGTTTTTTGCACACTGTGCTTGAATCTGTAAGTGACACTGGTAGCAGGGCTTACAAATCGAAGTGAGAGCAGTTCTGAATTATTCACAAGTTTTTTCACAGATTTATGGCTTTCTCGCGGTGCTGTAAAGCAGTCAGCATTTTCAACTTATGCTGGCGAGCAAATTCTTCTATCTTTTCAGGCGAAGCTGCTGTCTTGAACAGGTGTATTAATTCCTTATGCTCCTTGATAGACTCTCTTGTGCGACGCGGCACGAAGGAAAAAATGGATTTGCGGATCTGTGCCAAACGCTGCCAGCAAAGCTTCAGCCGATCAACAAGAAACTCGTTGCCACATTTCTCATAAATCGTGTAGTGAAACTTCTTATTGAGTTCGCTAACTTGCTCAAAGTCTAGATCATCGAGAGCCCTCTCCATTGCTTCGTTTAAGCGTTCGAGTTTTGTAATATTCCGCTTTGTCAGCGACTTGGCCGCTAGGAATGCAGCGCCTCCATCCAGTAGGGCTAAGACCCACTGTGTCTCCTCATAGTCGGATTCGTTCAATAGTTGTACGATAGGCCCACTGTAGGGGATGTTTTGAACTAATCCATCCGCTTCCAGGTGCCGAATCGCTTCTCTGATAGGGATGATGCTCAAGTGCAGCTTGCTCGCAACACGATCGATGACAATCCGATCACCAGGCCGATAAGTGCCGTCGATGATCCTTGAACGAAGAAATTCGTAAGCCTTTCGACTCTTCACCATAGGCCGCTCTTCAATCGTATTGTAAAATTGATAATATATGATTTCAATCCGTTTCGCGCAACGGAAAGCGTGTGTGCTTCCTACCCTTTGGACCCAGGTAGACCGCTGGTTAGCCAGGCATTCCTGCCTGTAGACATTTAGAATGTTCAAAACAGCTCCATTGGCTCGCCGCGAAAGCCTGCAATGGCAGTCCTAATTCACTGTCCCTTTCCTGAGTCCCTGCGTCTCGTAAATGGAAGGAATCGAGCGTATTGGTGACCTGCGCACTTGCCTTTCAAGCCTCTTAAGGTTGCCCGGGAAAATCGGTGCATAGTCAATCCGCAAGAAGATTATTGACAACGACAAATAATATATGATATTCAGGAGTGTTTTTGGCAGACGCATGGCTAAAAAGTAGTGTTACGAGACATAGGGATCAGTGGCGAACCTCCCTATGCTGTCCACGCGCATGCGGTGACCACACCGAATAAAGGAGACACACGATGAAGACAACCCGACGCACATTCCTGAAATCTGTCGCCATTGGTGCCGCGGCGGTGGGCTTTCCTGCCGTCATCCGAAAATCTCACGCTGCCGGAAGGCAGTTGGTCTTCTGCGGGTTTGGAGGCAACTATCAAGAAGGCCAGAGCAAGGCGTTGTTCGAGCCCTACGAGAAAGAAACAGGAGTCAAAATCATTCAGACCACGGGCGTCGACCTTGCGAAGCTCCGGACGCAGGTCCAGTCCGGCAATGTGGAATGGGATGTCCTCTCCCTGCCGGATCGCCTGCGCTACACTGCGGTGTACGACAATATGGTGACCAAGCTCGATTACAGAATTATCGACAAGACGGACATCATGCCGAACATGGTCACCGATTACGCCATTGGGGGCGTCACAATTCCGATGCTGCTGACTTGGAATAAAAATGCATACAAGGGCGCGGCGCGCCCGCCGCAAAGCTGGAAGGAGTTCTGGGACGTCAAAAAGTTTCCGGGGGCGCGGGGTGTTTATAACCGCCCAACGTATACGCTAGAGTTTGCCTTGATCGCGGATGGAGTCCCGAAGGACAAGCTCTACCCCCTCGATGTCGATCGCGCGTTCCGCAGCTTGAACAAGATCAAGAAGGACGTCAAGGTCTGGTGGACTGAGATTTCCCAGCCGGGAGTGCTCCTGAAAACCGGCGAGGTGGCGGTCACCTATTGGCCGCGCACAATCTCGACCGTGCTCCAGGGGGAACCGCTCGGCTACACATACAACGAAGCGGCGTTGACGTTCGAGGCCTGGGTGGTGCCGAAGGGCTCGAAGAACGCGGAGCTGGCCATGCAGTTCATCAACTGGGCAATGCGTCCCAAGCCACAGGCCGAGCTCACGAAGTACATCGCCTTCGGCCCGACGAATAAGAAGGCTATGCAGTTCGTGGATCCCAAGGTCCGCACTCTGCTGTCGTCCTATCCCGATAACGCCGCGAAGGGGTTCCTGCTGAACGGCGACTGGTGGGGCCCCAACCTCGATAAAGTCAACCAGCAATGGAATGAGTGGCAGTTGGGCTAGCGACTGAACGGATAGTGCAGGAAGAGCGGAGTTCGGCGGAGAAGTGCATGCAGTCGAATCGACCCGGTAAAGGCGTAAGCCTTGAAATCGAAGCCTTGAGCAAGGTATATGACCACACCACTGTGGTTGACCAAGTCTCGTTTCGGGTCGAAGCGGGCCAGCTGCTTACGCTCTTGGGGCCGAGTGGATCCGGAAAAACCACGATACTACGGATGATTGCTGGATTCACACCACTCACGAGCGGGGAGATTCGCATTGGGGACCAGCTCGTGGGTGGCATCCCTCCCCACAAACGCAACATAGGCGTCGTCTTTCAGCATTATGCGCTCTTTCCGCACCTGACCGTGTTTCAGAATGTAGCGTATCCCCTGGAAATGCGGAAGCTCGCGAAATCGGATATCCGCGAGCGTGTCGCGCGGGCGCTCACACTGGTCCGTTTGGAGGGGTTTGAGAAGCGGTACCCGAAGCAGTTGTCAGGTGGCCAGCAGCAGCGGGTGGCGCTGGCGCGCGCGATCGTGTTTGAGCCGGCGGTGCTGCTGATGGACGAGCCGCTGGGGGCGTTGGACAAACGCCTCCGCGAAGCGATGCAGAACGAGCTCCGGGAGCTGCAGAAAACCTTGGGCATCACGACGATCTCGGTCACTCACGATCAGATCGAGGCGTTGGTGATGTCGGACAGTATTGTGGTGCTCGAAAACGGAAGGCTGCAGCAACAAGGGCGTCCCGGGGAGGTTTACCGCCGCCCATGCAGCCGGTTTGTGGCCGATTTCATCGGAGAATCTAACTTCTTCGATGGGATGCTGATGCCGGGAGATGATGGGCGAGTTTGTTTCCATGCGAACGGTCAACTCGTGATCGAGGTCCAGGTGGACAGCAGCGTGCAGGCGCAAGCACGTCGCCCAGTGTGCGCGGCTATTCGCCCCGAGCGAATCAATATCGGCGAGGCCGCTCGCCAGTGTGACAACAGGTTTCCCGGTACGATTCAGCGTGTCGCGTACCTTGGAGACGTGTTGCGCTATCAAATAGTCCTCGCGGGTGGCGAAACCGTCGTGTGCAAACTTCTCGCCCCGGATCACCGGGACCAATATCAACCGGGCACGAACATAGAGGTCGGATGGCAAAGCGCGGATTGTCTCATCGTGAAGTGACCACCCCTGACGCCACCGGGACGCGGGTGTTAATCCGCGACCGTAAGCCACGGAACTGGGAGCTACTCCTATTGTTGGGCCCCCCCTTGGTGTTCTTGCTCGTTTTCTTTCTGTATCCGCTCGGGCGGGTTGTCTACGGGAGCTTCTTTTCCCCGCAATTCAATGTGGCAGCATATCAGCGCATCTTTCGCGCGTCCCTCTATCTCAAAGTCTTCAGTATCACCTTGCGGGTGAGCCTGCTCACCACGTTATCATGCGCGGTGCTCGGGTACGTGTGCGCGTACTTCTTGGCGGGAACAGCGCCCGCCACGAGGCAAAAGCTCATGCTGTGCGTGATCATCCCGTTCTTTTTGAGCATGCTCGTGCGGAACTACATCTGGATGGCTATCTTGCAACGGACCGGACTCATCAATAAGCTGCTCATGCGTCTCCAGATCATCGATCATCCACTGGAACTCATGTATAACGAGTTTGGCGTCTTGGTCGTGATGACGAACATGTTGCTGCCGTACATGATCCTGCCGATCTTGGCATCACTCTTGTCGATCTCAGGTGATCTGGCGAATGCGTCGGCCAGCTTGGGCGCCTCCCCGCTCCGCACGTTCTGGCGGGTGACGTTTCCACTTTCCTTGCCGGGCGTCTCCGCCGGGAGCCTGCTCGTCTTCATCGTCTCACTGGGATTCTTCATCACTCCCGCCTTGGTCGGCGGTCCGAAGCAGACGATGATTTCCAACCTCATCGATTTCAACGTCCGCGAGGTTTTGAACTGGCCCTTCGCGTATGCACTGGCGACGACCCTTTTGGTCGGCACGCTCATCTTGTACTTCATCTATATCCGGGTCCTCGAGGGGCGGCTGCCGCGGATGGGGTTCAGCTAAGATGGCAAGGACATCAAAAGCTCGATCTATGGACGGCAGTTTGCTCTCCGCGATGGGGCGCAACTGGGTCCGCGCGATGGGCGCCGCCGTCTTAGCGTTTCTCGTGGTGCCCGTCCTCTTCGTGTTTCCCATGTCCCTGAGCTCGTCCATGATCTTCGAATTGATTCCCGAAAAACCGGGCCTCACGCAATATGCCAGGTTCTTCGGCAGTTCAAACTGGATGCGAGCCGTCCTGATGTCGGTGCAGGCCGCCTGCGGGACCACGGTGCTGGCGACCATCCTCGGGGTGCTGGCGTCGTTGGGGCTCCACCGATTTCCCACACGGTGGCGGGCTAGCCTTGAAGCAATGTTGATCCTTCCGCGCATCGTGCCGAGCATCGTCTTTGCTGTGGCGGCTTATTCGTTATTCCTGCGGGTCGGGTTAGCGGGATCTTTGCTCGGGTTGATTGTCGCGCACAGCATCCTAGCGACCCCGTTCGTCGTTGTCTTGGTCAGCAGCGCCCTGGCTGGTTTCGATAGATCGCAGGAAGAAGCCTCGCGCAGCCTCGGCGCGAACCAATTCCAGACCTTCTTTCGGATTACACTCCCGCAAATTCGCCTCGCGGTTTTTGCTGGGGCCCTATTCGCGTTCAACGTCTCGTTCGACGAGGTCGTTGTTACACTATTCATCAGCGGCACTTACACCAAGACGCTGCCGGTAAAGGTCTGGGACGCCATTCTGTACGAGATGAGCCCCATTCTTCCGGCCATCTCCGCCCTGATTATCTCCGTGACGTTGTTGATCATGGTCCCGGTCCTCTTGATGCAGCGCCGCACGGCGGCACCATGAGCGTCCAGCCCTGATACTTTGTGATTCTCTGCTAGCTACTTGGAGACCACATGCCGAAATTCCTCAGCACGTTTCAATGCCTCGAATGTGTTGGCTGCCGGGCGCAGTTTGACACCCAGACCCCCTACTTACTGTGCCCGAAATGCGACGGTTTGCTGGATCCGCAATACGATCTGACCCGCATGAAAGCGGCTGCCGGCCGGATTCGGCGCCGGCGAACCCACGATCTGTGGAAGTGGCGGGAGTTTCTCCCCATTACTGGCGACCGGAATCTGGTGACTCTGGGTGAAGGCGGCACGCCCCTGCTTGCGGTGCCGCGCCTGGCCACGTACTGCGGCGTCCGCCAACTCTGGGTCAAGAACGATGCCGTCAACCCGACCGGCTCGCTTAAAGATCGGTCGGTGCCGATCGCGGTCACGAAAGCTTGTGAGTTTGGCTACACGGCGGTGAGCGCGGATTCGACCGGTAACAAGGCGGCGTCGGTCGCGGCGTACGCCGCGCGGGCGGGCCTGCGCAGCATCGTGTTCTGCAACACGTCAACGCCCAAAGAGAAGATACTGCAGACCCTCGCCTATGGCGCCAAGGTCATCCGTGTCGAAGGCGATTACACCGCCGTGAATGCGTTTTACAAGGCGCTCCTCAAGAGCCCGGAGCTCCACTGGTATGACTGCGGCACGAGTAATCCCTATCGATACGAAGGAAAGAAGACCTATGCATATGAGATTGCGGAGGCATTGGACTGGCAGCCCCCGGACCGAGTGGTGCACCCGGCCAACGGAGGGATGTCCCTCGCCAAAACCTACAAAGGATTCTGTGAGTTGCGTGCCCTGGGACTCATCGATCGGGTACCGCACATGACCGTCGTGCAAGCCGAGGGCTATGATCCGATCGTGCAGGCCGCACGGCGCAATACCGAGATGGTCCCGACCGCCGGTGGACCCACGTTGGCGGGCGCCCTGGCCGGACGCGATCCTGGGGATCTGGGCCTACTGGCCCTTTGCGCCGTGCGCGATTCGGCCGGGACCGGCATGACGGTTAATGACCAGGAGATCGCTGCCGCAGTGGAGCAACTGGGACGGGACGGTTTGTTCATCGAGCCGAGTGGAGCTGTTGCCATCGCGGGCCTGCGGAAACTCGTGCAGCAATCGGTCATCGATCCTGAAGAAAAGGTCGTATGCGTGCTGACCGGGTCGGGGTTCAAGGATATGCAGTTCTTTGGAAGGGTGGAACTGGCGAGTCCGATTAAACCGGATGTGGACCAGGCACTGGCCAGCCTTCGCGAATTGTAATGAACCATATCGTTCATTAGGGAGAACACATATGATCGTCGAGGAACGTCTGAAGGTTCTTGGACTCGAATTGCCGAAGCCACCCATCCCGGTTGGAAATTATCGTCCAGCCCGTCGCGTCGGAAATCTCGTCTTTACCTCCGGCCAGACCGCGCGCATTAACGATGTGCGCCGCTATGTCGGCAAAGTGGGCAAGGACGTAAAGCCGGAGGAAGCCTACTTGTCCGCCCGCGATGCCGTCCTGAACTGCCTCGCCTGCGTGAAGCTCGTGGCCGGCAGCTTGGATGCCGTCCGTCAAGTGGTGAAAGTGACGGGGTTCGTGAACTGCGTGGACGGCTACGAACAGCAGCCCGCCGCGATTAACGGGGCCTCCGACCTGCTGGAGAAACTCTACGGTGAGGCAGGGGCGCACGCCCGATCGGCCATTGGGGTAAATGCGTTGCCATCCAATGTGTCCGTCGAGCTCGAGATCATCGTCGAAGTCGAGTGAGGAGGCGATGTCGCATTTCCGCAATCTTGAACAGCTGGTGAACCACGGCGCCATTTCGGCGCGCCGCACGGCTTTGGCCTGCCTCGACGTTGCGCTCGATGCCGCGGATACATATGAAGGCACGCGCCGGATCGTCCGCTGGGAAGGGGAGATTCTTCAGGTAGGAGACGTCCGATTTGACCGCAGGGTATGCCCCGGCAACATCTACGTCATCGGTGCGGGGAAGGGCTCTCTCCCGATCGCCCGCGCCCTGGACGAATTGCTGGGCCCGGCAATCACGCGGGGTGTGGTCGCCATCAAGGAGGATCCGCCACAATCTCTCACCCGTATTCGTGTCGTCAAGGCGGCCCATCCCGTGCCGGACGCGAGGAGCTTGCAGTCGGGCCAGGAGGTACTCGAAATCAGTGGCGGGCTTAAGCCCGATGACGTCGTTTTCGCCTGCATGACCGGCGGCTGTTCCTCCTTGATGGTGCTCCCGGTAGACGGAGTGACGCTGGACGACAAGATTCGGCTCAACCAGCTACTCCTCCGGACGGGCGCGCGCATCGGCGAGATGAATGCCGTGCGCAAACACGTGTCGCGCATCAAAGGCGGTGGATTAGTCAGACTTCTCCAGCCCGCTACCGTCATAACGCTGACCCAGGACACCGCGCCTGAGTCCTTGCCGTGGCCCGACCCGAGTTTGCCGGACCCGACCACGTTTGCCGAGGCAATCGAGGTCCTAAAGCGGTACGAGATCTGGGAACAGACGCCCGAGAGCATCCGCCTGTACCTCCAGCGCGGCCTCGGGGATCCCGCCCTCGAAACGCCTAAGAACTTCAACGGGTGGAGGACGCACCTGTTCGATACCGGCAATCAGCGGTCTGCGTGTCTTGCCGCGGTCGAGAAAGCCCGAATCCTCGGATATGCGGGGCATATCCTGTCCACCAACCTGGAGGGGGAATCCCGGGAAGTCGGGACGGTGCTCTCAGGTATTGCCAAGGAGATCCAGCGGTTCGGTCGCCCATTCTCGCCACCCTGCGTGCTCGTCAGCGCCGGCGAAACGACCGTGGCGATCAAGGGGCCTGCGGGCGAGGGTGGCCCGAATCAGGAGACGGTGTTGGGGTTTGCCAAGAACGTCGCTGGATGTCCCCAGATTGTCATAGCCTCCATCGATTCGGAAGGGACGGACGGTCCCACCGACATCGCCGGCGGCATAGCGGATGGGGAAACGGCAGCGCGCCTCAAGGCGAAGGGCTTCGATCTGTTCGACGTCTTGAATCGGCACGACACCTCGCCGGCGCTGCGCGCGCTCGGCGATGCTGTGATCACCGGTGCGACGGGTACCAACGTGGTGAACCTGCGCGTGCTGGTAATCGAGACTGCCGCTGGAGCGACCCGATAGGAGACCCGGTTGTCGCGGCCCGCATAACTAGTGCTGTCATGCGGAGGCCATATAGCTCGGGAGACTTACTTCACCGGTTTTCAGTGCGTCAAGTGTGGGGCCACCCAGCCCCCCGACGATTCAATGTGAGGGTTGCTCATGGCGTACAGTACCATCACGCAGATCCGCGCGCGGGAGATCATCAACGGCCGAGGCATTCCTGCCGTCCAGGCGGAGATCACTACCTCGGGCGGGCTACGGGTGTGGGCATCGGCCCCCAGCGGGACATCGACATCGTCGCATGAGGTTCTCGAACTCCGCGATGGCGGCCCCCGGTTCATGGGCAAGGGAGTGCTCAAGGCAGTGGAACAGATCAAACGGACGATCGCGCCCCGCTTGGTCGGCATGGATGTGACGGACCAGTGGGGGATCGACCAGGCGATGATCGAGCTCGACGGGACCCCGCAGAAATCTCGCCTGGGTGGGAACGCGCTTACCGCGGTCTCGCTCGCGGCCGCGAAGGCTGGGGCCACCTCCCTTGGCCTCGAGGTCTTTCGATATCTGGGCGGGACTCGAGCCACAGCGATCCCTGTCATGTGCCCTAACCTGATCTCCGGGTCGCCTACCGCCGGAAACGCCCTGGATTTCGAGGACTACTTGATCGTGCCGTTCGGATTTTCCAGCGTGGCCGAATCCTTGTGCGCCAGCGTCGAGGTGTTCCATACGCTCCACGACCTGCTGAAAGCTCGCTATGGCCTGATCGCGCAGATCACCGCCTTGGCGCCACCGGTCGAGACCAGCGAGGCGGCGATGCAGTTTATGATGGAAGCCATTGATCGGGCAGGCTACGCGGGGCGGATCGGACTGGGCATCGATGCCGCCATCGGCCAGCTGTACGACGAGAAGCGGGGCGTTTACAAGTTGCGGCGGGGGGATCTGAACACCGGTGAGCTCATCGCACATTACCGGGAACTGATGGCCAAGTACCCCATTCTGTTTATTGAGGATGGCCTCTGGGAGGACGATGTTACAGGGTTTGCGGAGATGCGGCGCCAACTCGACTGCCTGGTGGTTGGCGACGACCTGTTCGCCAGCGATGCGGCCCGCCTGACTGCGGCGGCTGCGCAAGGGGCAGCCAACGCCATTCTGCTCAAGGTGAATCAGGTGGGGACCGTAAGCGAAGCTCTGAACACGGCGAATACGGCGCAGACCCTCAAGTACGACGTCGTGGCCTCCGTCCGCTCGGGTGAAACAGACGATCCCGTCCAGGCCGACCTTGCCGTGGCCGCCCAAGCGAAGCTGATGAAG
>JBEKQR010000146.1:0-9484 GCA_049519515.1 Candidatus Korobacteraceae bacterium | reverse complement strand
GGATTGTGCTTCTGCAAGACCTTGGTGATGGCCGCCGTCAACGTCGTCTTGCCATGATCAATGTGCCCAATCGTGCCCACGTTTACGTGCGGCTTGCTGCGATCAAATTTCTCTTTTGCCATTGCTCTCTGCCCTAGTGATTAGGCTTTATTACGAATCAACAAACTCTGGAGCTGATGTTGAGGCGTCTGGCGGGCGTCCGAGCCCGCCGCCGAAATCCTGAGCGCCAAACGGCGCGAAGGAACCTTCAACAACATCTTGCCCAAACTCTGGAGCTGATGATCGGGATTGAACCGATGACCTCTCCCTTACCAAGGGAGTGCTCTACCAACTGAGCTACATCAGCTTCTTCAAACTTCTAAACCCACTTAGCAGGAACCCTGTCCCTTAGCCGAATCATCTGCTCCATCGTCACGGAGTCAATAGACAATGCCGGATACCGAATAGGGTCCCAGTAACTCTTACCGCCATGCTCTAGTGCATCTTCAATCCTGATCCGCACCAGATCGGCAAGCAATCTCTGCTGATGCTCACGGTTGTCCGGCCATTGTGACCCGAGTACCTCTTTAGCGGTCATGGCGGCCTGGTATAAAACTTCAACGGTAACCGTGTGTTGAGTCCCTGCTCCCACCAGAAGCACCTTATAGCATTCCGCTGTTCGAGGTGCCCCATGCTCGTCTGTACAGTATCCGCCGTATCTTACAGTCTGGACACGCCAATTGCACCGGACCACGATTTCAAGGGAGGCACCCTCACGCTGAAGCCTTTGTTGCAATTTCCTAACAGCTGCTCGTGCAGCCTCGAGCTTTTCAGCATCGGTCAATACAAGCTCAATAAAGAACGCTTGTACACCAACGTTCAAGAATTGTGTTTCATCCGTCAAGTGCGCCGGCAGCAACTCGGCATCACATAGCTCTTCCTTGGCAAACCGCTCGAATTGTTCATCAGTAACAATCATCGCTACTTTGCTGCTTTCTCAAGTTATGGAGCGGGAGACGGGAATCGAACCCGCGACCAACAGCTTGGAAGGCTGTGACTCTACCACTGAGTTACTCCCGCCCGCTTCGCTCCTCGAGTGCTGCTCTGCGGTCCTGGACCAGGGTGCGGATGGCGAAGAACGCCAGTATCAACAGTCCGGCAAACCTGATCTTGCGATCATCCAGCGTGAACCATTCCAGCAGGGCCAATGCGGCGTAGATTGCCAGGGCTACCCACAGTTTGCGCTGACGCCTCACAACATCACCCCGCCGCTTGCACCCAACGAACTTGGCTTGCCGGGGACATCCGCCAGACGGCACCGAACCAGGGTCAATTGCTGGTGCACAGGGGAGGATTCGAACCTCCGTAGCTCGCAAGGAGCGGCAGATTTACAGTCTGCTGCCATTAACCACTCGGCCACCTGTGCACGGTTTCATTCTAATTCCTCGCAGCGTTGCGCGCGCGTCCGCCCGAGCAAACGCGGTTTGGCGTTCGCCGGAACTCGGGGGCCAACCAAGCCCGAATTTCAAAGAACCGCTTCTCAGCCTGGGCACGCTTTGCGTGCTTCCAACCCCGCGTTTACCCCCGGCACGCATCACGTGCCTTTCACTCGCATCCATGACGCAGGGCACAGCATGGAATATCCTGGTAGCCGCAGACATCCAGGAAAATCTGACAACTCCATTCGCCGGCAAACCGAAGCGCGACCACCCGGCGGTTTGGGCACTCCTCGTGGCCGTAATACTCAACAGCAGATCCGTATGGATTGCGTCTCCACCGCCGGGACGATGTTTTTCCCGGCGCTCACAGGCCAAACGCGCGGCCTTTGCCGCAGGCCCCGAGCCTACGCTTGCGTACCTGGAAACAACTTGGAGCTGGCGAAGGGATTTGAACCCCCGACCCTCTGATTACAAATCAGATGCTCTACCAGCTGAGCTACGCCAGCGAAATGTTGGAGCCGCACACCTGCGGCTTTGCGCACGAATGCGCACTTCTGGCATCCAGACAAAGAATAAATGTTAGCACATCGTGAGTTGTCCGCACAACCTGTAAGGCAGACTGGCGGATACGGCTACAGGCCCTCGAAGCAAATGCTATCATTCAGCTTCGCTCATGATTTTACGTGAAGCATCGACCGGTTGGCTAGGTTCAGCCCAGGGAATGCCCTAGCGCATTCGCCGCGGGGTCCCCGGCAAAGGCCGCTGTTGCGTTTGCCGGGATAAATGAGCAGGAACTGTCTGCTCAGAGTTCAATCGCATGGTCCGAAGTAAACGTGTTTTCCTGTCGCTAATCGCCGTGGCCGCGGTAGCCGCAGCCATTGTGCTTCTGGTCCTGGCGCGCCGCAACGCCGCGCCCGAGGCCGCCCGCCTGCTGCCGGAATGCGATGCCGTAGTCTACCTGGACTTCCGCAACATTCACCGCCTGACCTCGTTCAGCCACGCGCCGGCGCCCAAGCGCGAGCCCGAGTACGAGGAGTTCATTCGCGAGACCGGCTTTGATTTCGAGCGCGACCTGCGCGAGGCCGCCATGGCAGTCCATCTCCCCAAGGCCGCCACCGGGCGCGCCGCCGAGAACCGCTACTCGGAGGTGCTGGTCGGGCAGTTCAACCTTCAACGGGTGCAAGACTATCTGAAGAAGATCAGCCATTCCGTGGAGACCTACCAAGGCACAGAGGTGTTTATCATCCCGGTGGAGCAGCGGCAGGTGCGCGTGGCCATCCTGGGGGTTGATCGGGTTGCCATTTCCAACGTGGATGACCCCGAGGTGATCCACGGCATGATCGACCGGGCCAAGCACCTGGCGCTGCCGGTTCCGGGGCCGTCGCTGTTGCCGCAGTACTACCGCCAGGTACCGCTGGCCAGCCTGGCCTGGGTGATCGCCAGGATCCCGGCGGATTCCCGCGCGTCTGGCAGCCCCTATGCCATGCCCGGCGGATTTGACGTTCTCTTGCCTCGCGGCAGCACGGTAATCGCTTCTATTCGCTACCTGGGCGCGGTGCAGGCCAAAGCCGAGTTTCTGTTGGAGAACGAGCAGCGGGCGCAGCAGTTCACAAGCCAGGCCAACGCTTTCCTGGAGCTGTTCAAGTCGATCGAGGCTAACATCCCGCGTTCGGGAAGCGATCCGGACGTGAAGGCGGTATTCGACAGCTTTAAGATAGAGCAAGAGAAGGACCGCGCGGTGCTGAGAGCCAGCATTTCGACGGCTTTTTTGAAGAAATTTTTTTCCGAGCCGATGTTGACGCTGGAACCGCAACCGCGACCTTCCGAACCGCCGGCCCAGGCCGGCAAGAGCAAGCGCAGCCGCAGATCGAAGGGCCGTTAGAGCGCATGCTTAGCTTTAATAATTAAATGTGAAGCTGAGTCGTGCAAGGCGGGCTATTTCGCAGGCCCAAATGAACCGCGCGCGGTGGTGATGCGCAAATACTTGTAAGGATTGACCGGCGTGTCGCCGATGCGCACTTCGTAGTGAAGGTGAGGACTGGTTACCCGCCCGCTGCTGCCGACGTAGCCGATGACCTGCCCACGCTTGACCGCCTGTCCGGCGGAAACCGCAAACCCGGAAAGATGTCCGTAGCGCGTGCTTATGCTGTTTCCATGGTCGAGTTCGGTCAAGCGTCCATAGCCGCTCATGTAATCGGCGAAGACGATTACGCCATCACCGGCCGCGATCACCGGGGTTCCGTAGGCAGTGGAAATATCAACTCCGCTGTGGAATGCGCCTTCACCGTTGAAAGGATCGATGCGCTCGCCAAAACCACTGGTAATTCTGCCGTCAACCGGCCACAGGTTGGGAATGCGGGCGGCGCGGAACCAGTCGTTCAATGTGTCCGTGCGATTGTCCAATTCAAGGCCGGCGCTGGCGGTGCCGGTCACGGCCGAACTGCGCAGGGCGTAGAGACGATCAAGCGACGCCCTGAATTCGTCCGCTTTGACCTCCAATTGGGCCGCCTGCACCAGCTTGGAATCCGGTTTCAAGCCATAGATGGAAGACACTTCGGAGGCGATGGAGCCCAGGGAAGCGACCTGTATCTCCTTCTCGCGGGAAACCTGCTCCAGCCGCGAGTATTGCGTCTTGAGCTGCTCTTGCTGATCGCGAAGTTCGTTAAAGTGGACGGTCTTCACCAGCATGCGGGTGTAGGAACCGGCCATTCCCGTAATCGTAAGCATGCCGATGACGGCCCCAGCCAGGAAGACATAGACGTAATGCAACGAGATTGGGATCTTGCGGAGATGGCCCTCGGAATCACGGGCGACGAACAAGATGTAAAAACGCTTACGCAAACCTGCCCTCGTGCGAGCCCGGCAAAACTGCGGCCCGTAACCCAAAAGTGTTAAGGGAATGCGAACGTGGAAAGGCTAACAACCCTGAGAGGCCTTGTCAATCCAGGTTATCACCTGATAAACAGCCGAAGTTCGCCCATAGCTTAGAGGTTAAGATTTCGCGCCAGGTTTTCTGGAGTAAGTAGAAAATCCAGGGCGCCCTTGTCGAGCCGGGCACTAAGGCATAGTGGTAATCTGCTCTTGCGCGAGATGCCCGGTTGCGGCAAGCTCCGCACCGGGTCTTGGTCGAGCACCAGGTGCCTTGCCAGGCTTAAGCAAACGCTCACGAAGAGACAGTGGATGCCGCTCTCTGAACGCGAACTGATCGAAAGCATTGCCAGGAAGTCGGCTGGCGGCAGCTCGAAGCTGATCGCCACCGGAATTGGCGACGACTGCGCCGTGCTGCGTCTGCCCGAAGGAAGCGAGATGCTGGTTACCACCGACTTCAGCCTGGAATGGGTACACTTCCGGCGAGCGTGGCATCCGGCCGATTCCGTCGGTCATCGCTGTCTTGCCCGGGGCCTGAGCGACATTGCCGCCATGGGTGGCGAGCCCGTGGCCGCGTTTCTTTCGCTGGCATTGCCGGGCGACTTGCCGCAGCGCTGGGTCGATCAGTTTGTGGCAGGCATGCTGCGCCTGGCGCAGCGCTTTGGCGTAACCCTGGCAGGCGGAGATACCGCCCAATCTTACATCCCCACGAATGGAAAATCGCCACTCGCCGGGGATCCCGCTGCGGGCGGCATCGTGGCGGACATCGCGGTGGTGGGCTCGGTTCCCGCCGGGCAAGCCATCCTGCGCTCCGGAGCGCGCCCGGGCGACAGCATCTTCGTCAGCGGCGAATTGGGGGCGGCGGTCGCCGTGCTCGAGCAGATGGTCGAGAATCCCGAACGCAAGTTCCGGGCCGCGGCCTTTCCGGCGCACTTCTATCCTGAGCCGCAGTTGGCGGTAGCTCGTCATCTGCGCCAGAAAAAGCTGGCCACCGCCATGATCGACATCAGCGACGGGCTATCCACCGACCTTCGCCACATCTGCGAGAGTAGCGGCGTAGGCGCCACCCTGGTTGAACAGGCAATCCCCACGGCCAGGATGGGCCGCCACGAGGTGGAGCTTCGCCACGCCTTGCATGGCGGCGACGAGTATCAGTTGGTGTTCACGGTGGCGCCCGGCAGGCGAGTGCCGCCAGAGATCGCCGGCGTACCGCTCACCAGGATCGGCTACATCAAAGAGGAAGACGGGGTCTTCATCGACCACGAAAACGGCTACCGGACGGAATTGGAGGCGCGGGGCTGGGAGCATTTCTCCGGCTCGACAAGCGCCGGTGGACGTTTCGCAAAGGGTAAGCCCGCCTGGCAGCGGCGCGCCGCCCGCCGTGGTGACGGCTGATGCCACGCGCCCGCGGCGGTCCCGCACGCACGATTTTGTTGCTGGCGGTGGTGCTGACCGGCACGGTTTCTTACTTCACCTGCTACTTTCGCCCGGGCCGTTCCGTCCGTCCTGCCCGGCTAAGCTACAAGGCGAAGGCCGGGAGCAACAGCGCCCGCACCCCAGCAACGGCAGAAGCGGCCGTCGCTGGAGACCCCGCCCGCACCCCAGCAACGGCAGAAGCGGCCGTCGCTGGAGACCCCGCCCGCACCCCAGCAACGGCAGAAGCGGCCGTCGCTGGGGGCCCCGCCGAACAGCATTTCTCGCCCGCCGAGAACCTGGAGCAGCTCGATCGGGGGCGTCTGGACGCCGCGCAGCACACCGTTGACATTGCCATGTACTCGTTTACCGACAGCTACCTGGCGGAAGAGCTGCTGGCGCTGGCCCGCCGCGGAGTGCGAATTCGCCTCTACCGCGACCGCCAACAGTACGAGGAAGAGCAACAGAACGCGCGCGAACGCAGGCGCCCATCGACGACCGACCTTCTGCGCGGCCAGGCCAACATCCATTTGCGCGTCAAGGCGGGCTCCGAGCTCATGCACTTGAAAGCCTACCTGGTGGATGGCCGGCGGCTGCGCGACGGTTCCGCCAACTGGTCTCCCACCGGCCTCAAGCGGCAGGACAACAACGCGCATTACACCTCCGATCCCGCCCAGGTCCGCGTCTTCCAGCAGCAGTTTGAGCAGATGTGGAACCGCCCTGACAACGAATCCGTACAGTGAGGTAACCGCAAACCACAGAGGACACGGAGGAACACAGAGGGAAAGTCGAACTCTGTGTGCTCTGTGGTTAAACCGAGGCGTTATCCGATTTTCAGCGGCTCTTCCAGCATGCCGGCCTGGCGGTCGGCGACAAAGGAGCGGAGGACGGTTACCTGTCCTTCCTCGACGCTGAGCACCATGTAGGAGCAGTTTGTCCATTCGGCACAATTCATGTCCAGGTCGGAGAGGTTGGCGGGCCGGTCAGGGTGCGAATGGTAGAAGCCAAGGATTTGCAACTGCCGCTCGCGGGCGGTCCGCAGCCCCTCGATCAGTTCTGCCGGGGCGATCATGTAACCATGGGCGCGATCTGCGGCGGCGTTGACGCAGGGCTCCGCCCGTAACGCGAGCTTCTCCCCGTCCCGGCGAACCCCCAGCAGCAGGCCGCAACACTGGCTCGGGTACTCGCGTTGTGCTTGCTCCCGTATTCTCCGCAGCTCCGTAGCAGGGATGATCAGCACCGTTGCTCCAACTCGGCAAATCCTTACGGCGGATCCGCCAGCTAGAGTATCTACATATTGACGATAAATAAACAGGGGTGATCTATGGCGACTGTTCAAGTCCGCTACATCGTTAACGATGTCGACGCCGCCATCGCGTTCTATTGCCAGCACCTGGGGATCCCGGAGGCTCGGCTTAGCCCGTCAACCTCGCGATAGATCATCCGGCCGGGCATTGGAGTGGTCAGTGGCTTGGTGTGGCGCAAGCGGAATTCCCCGCCCAAAAAACACGCTCCCGCGAAGAACCGCAACTGGCGCTGCTTAAGCGGGAACATAATCACCTAATGTCATTCGTATTTCTAATGGACTAATTAAAACTACAAGATTGACTGATGCCGGATCGTGGCGCATAAAAATGGCGGGTGAGAGAAGCCTGACGTGGGCGATCTCGCCCATTTGTTTTTCCACTTCCTCGCGAGGAGAAACCCCGTGGCGCCGCTGGAACCTGACCTAAGTTACTCGAAGGGGCCGGACACAACCGAGCTTCTCAACCTCTGCGTCGGCCAGGCGCTGGACCGCAGCGCCGAGAAATTCCCCGATGGTCCGGCGCTGATCATGCGCCATACCAAGGAGCGCTTCACCTGGCGCGAACTGCGTATTGAGGTGGAGAGGCTGGCGCGCGGGCTTATGGCGCTGGGCGTCGAGAAGGGCGACCGGGTCGGCATGTGGGCCACGAACTGCACCGAGTGGGTGCTGACGCAGTTCGCCACCGCCAAGATCGGCGCCATCCTGGTGAACCTGAACCTGCGCTTCGGGGCGCATGAACTCGAATACGCCATGCGGCAGTCGGAGTGCCAGAACCTGATCATGATCCGCGGCTTCCGCGACTGCGATTACATCGAAACGCTTTTTCATGTCTCGCCGGAATCGCGCGACAGCACTCCCGGCCATTTCCATTCGCAAAAGCTGCCGCACTTGAAGAACGTGATCTTCTGCGGGGAGGCGGCTCCGTCCTCCATGCTGAAGTGGGCGGATTTGCTGGCCATGAGCGAGCAGGTTTCCGAGGCGCAATTGCGTGAGCGCGAGGCGACGCTTACGCCGCACGACGCCATCAACATCCAGTACACCTCCGGCACGACGGGGTTCCCCAAGGGCGCCACCCTGACCCACTACAACGTGGTCAACAACGGCTTGCTGATCGGCGACTGCATGAAGCTGACCGAGCACGACAAGGTGTGCATCCCGGTGCCCTTCTATCACTGCTTCGGCATGGTGCTGGGCAACATGAACTGCGTCACCCACGGCTCGACGATGGTCATCCCCGCCGACTACTTCGACCCACTCAAAACCATGGCGACCGTGTCGGAGGAGCGCTGCACCGCGCTCTACGGCGTGCCTACCATGTTCATCGCCGAGTTTGAGCACCCGCAGTTCAAGAACTTCGATTTCACCTCCCTGCGCACCGGGATCATGGCGGGCTCTACCTGCCCCATCGAGCTTATGAAGCAGGTCAACGAAGTCATGCACTGCCGGGAGCTGACCATTGCCTACGGCCTGACGGAGGCCTCGCCCGTCATCACCCAGACCCGCGTCGACGATCCGCTGGAGCTGCGCTGCACCACCGTGGGAAAGGCCCTGCCGCACACCGAGGTCAAGATCATCGATACCAAAACGGGCCAGATCGTGCCGCGCGGCATGAACGGCGAACTTTGCACCCGCGGCTACCTGGTGATGAAGAGCTACTATAACGACGCCAAATCCACGGCTGAGACCATCGAACCCGATGGCTGGCTGCACACCGGCGACGTGGCTACCATGGACGAGAACGGCTACGTGCGCATCACCGGCCGCATCAAGGAACTGATCATCCGCGGCGGCGAGAACATCTACCCGCGCGAAATCGAGGAATACCTGCACACCTGCCCGGCCATTGCCGACGTGCAGGTGGTCGGAGTGCCCGATCCCAAGTACGGGGAAACGGTAATGGCCTGGATCAAGCTGCGGGAAGGCCATCAGCTCACGCCCGAACAGGTGAAGCAGTTCTGCAAAGGCGAAATTGCGGATTTCAAGATTCCGCGCCTGATCAAGTTTGTCGATTCTTTCCCGATCACGGTCAGCGGCAAGGTGCAGAAGTTCCGCATGCGCGAGATGTACCTGGCAGAGCTGAAGCCGCCGGCCGGTGGCGGCGCGGAAGCTGCTCCGGCCATCGCCTAGTCAGCCCAGCAAGCGCCGCGGCGCTTGCCGGGGGCTCCGTTTTCGAAATCCAGCATCTCCTTCTCCGGCGTCGCCAGCGCCGGAGTTTTTTATGTAGCGCTGGCCCCCGGCCGGAGTCCCTACAGCTTGTTTCAAAAATAGTGTTTTGAAGGGGCGTGGCTTCGCGGGGTCCCCAGCAAGTCCGCATTTGACTTGCTGGGGTGCCTTGAGCCACGCCGTCCAGAGCTGACAAAAATGCGGGCTTTAGCCCCTGAGGGAACACGCCTTATTCCTCAGGAATGTTTTTGAAACAAGCTCTAGCAAACTCGCTTTTAGCTTGCTGGGGTGGGAGGCCGGCTGTGGGTGCGGACGC
>JBEKQR010000145.1:0-9493 GCA_049519515.1 Candidatus Korobacteraceae bacterium | reverse complement strand
GGATTTGAGCGCCTTATCCCCTACATGCTGGCACCAGCCTGCCGCGCGGCTGCGTTGTGAAAAAAGTAGCGCCGGTCTCCAGACCGGCTGTCCGGGAGGCGTCCACGCCTGCCCAGCAATGCCGAAGGTGCGGACGAGACGTCCGCACCGACAGCCGGCCTGGAGGCCAGCGCTACGATTACGCCGCTGCGTTTGCAAATGGGACGGCGAAGCCTTACAGTTCCGCCATTGGCGCAACCGCCTTCAATTAAGATGCCCATGACTCGGCTTTGCCGGACCGGAGCTGCCAGGTGAGACGGAGACGCATTGGTGTTCTTGTTGTTCTGCTGCTGATCGCGCTGGCCTTTTCTCAGCGCGCCGCTGCTTCAGCAAAAAAGCAGCTCACAGTCGAAGACATCTTTCGCCCGCCGGCAGCGCAATCCATTGCCCCGCGCTTCCTGCAGTGGAGCCCCGATGGCAAGCGCTTTTCCTTTGTGCGCGCCGCCAGCGACGGCCGTGAAGAGCTCTACGCGATGGAGGCGGCCAGCGGCCAGGGCGCGGTTTTGATCGCCGCCGACCGCCTTGGCCCGTTGCTGGCGCTCCCTCTAAACCTGAGCGAGCGCGAGCGCGAGAACCGCGTTCGCTACGGCGTAGCAGCCTATCAGTGGGCTCCCGACTCCAATGGACTGCTCTTCGAGGCTTCCGGTCAACTGTGGTTCTACGACCTGCGCGGCGGAACCTCGGCCCAGCTTACCGCCTCGGCGGAAGCCAACAGCGATCCCAAGTTTTCGCCAGACGGCCGCTACGTCAGCTTTGTCCGCCGCCACAACCTCTTCCTGCTTTCACCCCAGCAGACCCGGCAGCGGGCGCAGATACCAGCTCCAACCAGCCCCGCGCCGCTAGCCCAGGAGCGACAGCTAACCGCGTCCGCGGACGATTCCATTCTGAACGGCGAAGCCGATTGGCTCTACAAGGAAGAGCTGGATGTGCGCAGCAATTATTTTTGGTCGCCCGACTCCAGGCACATCGTCTTCCTGCGGATGGACGAGACCCGTGTGCCGGATGCGCCGCTGGTAGATTGGCTTCCCGATAAGGCGGTGGTCGCGCGCCTGAAATATCCGAAGCCGGGCGATCCCAGTCCCCGCGTGCGGCTCGCTGTTATCGATGTGGCGGCGGGGAGCGTCCCGCGATGGCTGAGCTTCGGCACGGATTGCACCCCGGCAAGCGCAAATGCAGCGCCTGCCGGGAACCCCGCTTCCACTTCAAAAACGCCAACCGTAGGCTCTGGCGCGTGCCCCGTGGAAGACATTTATATTCCGCGCTTCGGCTGGCTGGACGCGCGCACCATCTGGGCGCTGGTGCTCAACCGGCCGCAGACCCGGGCGGATATTTATTTCTTTGACATCGAGAGCGGCGCCAGCCGGCTGGCATTGAGCGAAACCGATCCCGACTACATCGAAATGAATAGCGGGTTGCGCTTTTTCGCCGGCGGCTTTCTCTGGCCGAGCTGGCGCGATGGACACACCCACCTCTACCTGTACCAATATGACTCCGCCGCTCCCCTCTCTTCGCCGGCCAGGCTGGTGCGGCAGATCACGCGCGGCGACTGGGAGGTGCTCGGGCTCACTGGTCTCGACGAGCGCGCCGGCATCGTTTACTTCACGGCCAACAAAAACGACTGGCGGCAGGCCAACCTCTTCCGCGTGAACCTCGACGGCACCGGGCTGCGCCGGCTTACGCCCGAGCATGGGGTGCATGAGACGAAGATGCCCGCCAGCGCCCGGTACTTTGCCGACAGCTTTTCCGCGCTGGCCTCGTCTCCGCGCTTGCAGCTCTGCGACGTGAACGGAGGTTGCCGTGCGCTCTGGCGCTCGCCGAAAGTGGCGGAATACGATCTTGTTCCGCCCGCATTCGTCGATTTAAAGGCCGCGGATGGGACCCTGCTGCATGGGGTGCTGCTTTTGCCCAAAACTAGAGCAAAGAATGGAGCAAAGACGGGAGCAATGGCGGCCAACCAGAAACTGCCTTTGATTCTGAACCCCTACGGCGGCCCGCATGAACAGGCGGTGCGCGATGAGTGTGGCACCATCAGCTTGTTCGACCAGGTGCTGGCGCAGCGCGGCTTCGCCGTTTTCAAGCTGGACAATCGGGGCACGGGCAACCGCGGCCGGAAATTTGCCAGGGCTACGGAAAATCGATTCGGAGCAGTGGAGCTCGAAGACCAGCTCACCGCCCTGCACCAGCTTTTGCGGGAATATCCGCAACTGGACGCCGGCCGCATCGGCTGGTGGGGCTGGAGCTTCGGTGGAACCATGGCGGCCTACGCCCTTACCCACTCGAACCTGTTCAAGGCGGGGGTGGCCGTGGCTCCGGTCACCGACTGGCATCAGTACGATTCAACTTATACGGAGCGCTACCTCGGCCTGCCGGACAGCAACCGCGATGGCTACAAGAACAGCTCCATTCTGGAGGCGGCGTCCAACCTGAGCGGGCGCCTGCTGATCGCCCACGGCACCAGCGACGACAACGTGTGGCTGCAAAACTCGATGCAATTGGTCAACCGCCTGATTTCCGAGGACAAGCAGTTTGATCTGCAAGTCTATCCCGGCAGTGGCCACGCCATTTTCGGCAGTGCGGCGCGTTCGCACCTGTATCACCGCGTTCAGGCGCACTTCGAGCAGTGGCTTGCGCCCGCCGCTGGTGCGCGCTGATGATTATCAAACTGGTGAATCTGGAGGAAGACCGGCCTACCGTCAACCAGGGACTGCTGCGGCTGGAGCGGGCGCTGGCCGTGGCGCGGCAGGAGCGCATCGCGGTGCTGAAACTGGTCCACGGATACGGATCAAGCGGGGTTGGCGGGAGCTTGCGCGTGGAGGTTTGGAAGGCGCTCGACCGCTACAAGCGCGCCGGTTCAATCCACGACTTCATTCCGGGAGAACAGTTTCGCATCTCCGACGAAGCCACCTGGGCTCTGCTCAAGCGCTTTCCGCAACTCAAGCAGGACCGCGATCTCGGGCGGGAAAACAAAGGCATCACGCTCGCAGTGTTGTAGCGCCGGCCCCGCTGAGCGGGGCCAGCGCTACGATTCAAACGGAGCCCAGGCCGGAAAACAATTCAGGCCGGCCGCTCGCGCCCGACGCCATTTTAGCGGCGTGGTGGAACAGCCGGCCTGAGTATTGCTTGGCCTGGGGCCGGGATGAAGCTATCACTTCTTGGGAGCGATCGAATCCTTAACGGCCTTGGCTACGTAAAACTTCACTACCGTCTTGGCCGGGATCTTGATCGGTTCGCCGGTCTGCGGATTGCGGCCCATGCGGGCCTTGCGCTGCGATTTCTTCAGGCGTCCCAGTCCGGGCAGTACGAACACGCCATTTTTCTTGGTTTCCTTTACCGCTACCTCGGCCAGTGAAGCCAGGAATGCGGCGGCGGCCTTGTTGCTCAATTCAAGCTTCTCAGCCATGTGGCGAACGAGCGCCGTCTTTGTCATGCCAGCTGCCATTGGAAGTATCCTCCTTCGAGTCGAGTGCGTAGAGCTACTCAACGCCGGTAATCTTATACCACCGCCCCGATCAACGGAAAGCGATTTGTGCTGATTTTATGCGGGTTTTTTGTTCCGGGTAACTGACTGGATGCCTGTTCTGCACCCCTGTGCAAAAAACAGCACATACCGGGGGACCCCGGTCCTCCCACCCCAGCAAACGTTACAACGGAGTTTGCTGGGGACCCCGGGTGCGGGGATGCAATAATAGTCAGCGGGAGCATCCGTGAGCTGCGCGATTTGCACAAAGAGACGGGAAAAGCGCTTTTGCCCGGCCATTCATGGCCGCATCTGTCCACAGTGCTGCGGGGAGCAGCGCGAAATCACCCTTGACTGCCCGGACAATTGCCCTTATTTGCAGCAGGCGCGGGCGCACGCGCAGGCTCGCACCCAGGAGCAGATGGCTGGCGAAGAGCTGTTTCTGGAGGTCGAGGTGGGGCAGCGCTTCTATTACGAGCGCGAGCCCCTCATTGCCGGCTTGCTGTTTGCCCTTGCCCGGCTGGGGACCGCGCACCGCGATTGGAACGATCGGGACCTGGTCCGCGGCCTCACCGCTTTCACCCGCGGCTTTCAGCGTCTGACCAATTCGGGACTCATATACGAGGAGTCGACGACCAACCCGGTTCACCAGGCCATCGCCGATGATCTGCGGCGCAGGATCGAAGAGTACCGCGCCCTGGAGCAACAGAAGCTCGGATATTTCACCTTGAAGGATTCCGACGTCCTGAAAGCTCTCGTCTTCCTGGTGCGCACGGCGCAGAGCGGCGCCAACGGCCGCCCGCGCTCGCGCGCATTCCTGGCGCAATTGGCCGCCAGATTTGCGGCAGCCGCGGAGACTCCCGGGGCCGTCAGCGCCGGCTCGGGCTTGATTGTGCCGGGATAGAGAGATTTAAGATTTCAGATTTTCGATTTCAGATTGAAAATCGCGGTCCGTTGTTTGTTGTTCAATCTTAAATCTGAAATCAAAGAATCTTAAATTTTCCTGCCTAGTGGCCCACATTTAGGGCGTAGCGCAGCCCTGAATGTGGGGGTGGAAATCAATGTGGGATGGGAATGTATTTCTTCCCCACATTTGCCGACCGCGGCAAATGTGGACACCAGGGAATTGCTGATCGCAGCCCTGAATTGCGTAGGCCCGGCCGCCCTCGGCCGGGCAGTCACTGGTCCGCGCAAGGTATGTGCATTACAGATTTCTAACCCCTAACCCCTAATGCCTAACCCCTGTGTTTATGGAAAAACTGGTCTACCTCTCGCTGGGCTCCAACCTCGGTGATCGCGCCGGGAATCTTCAAGACGCCATTGAGCGGTTGCGTGCCCTGGGAGAGGTGGAAGCGGTTTCAAGTTTTTATGAAACCGAGCCGGTCGGCCTGATGCACCAGCCCTGGTTTCTGAACTGCGCGGTCGCGCTGCGCACGCATCGCATGCCCCGCCAGCTTCTGTCCGCCGTGATGCAGGTCGAGCAGGCGCTCGGACGCAAGCGGCGCATACTCATGGGGCCGAGAACCATAGACATCGATATTCTGCTGTTCGGCTCGTCAGTGATCGACATCTCCTCTCTCACCGTGCCGCACCCGGCCATGCACGAGCGGCGCTTTGTGCTGCAACCGCTGGCCGAGATCGCTCCCGCGGCGCGCCATCCTGTGCTGCGCCGCACCGTCCGCGAATTGCTGGAGGCGCTTCCGCCAGGCCCGCCGCGCGTGCGTAAGCTCTAGCAAACGCCCAAACGTGGCTCTGACTCGCTTGGAGCGTTGACACACTTGAATGGGCATTCAATAGCACTTATAGGACACCGGGTGCCGCAGAATCGGGTAGCGCTATCGACAGAGGCTTTCCACGCCGGATAGAATCATGATGTTGGTGCTGCGAGTTCGGCCCGCCCGTCTGCTTTTGCTTCATGCCAGGGTTAGAACATCCTCCGGCGACGATCGGGTGCCGAGCGAATTCGTACGCGTGTAGGACGATATTACGGATTCTTACAAGATTTTTACCCAGCGGGTTCGGGCTGATGTGAGATGGTGGCTTTGCACTCCGGCACGCGCTGAATCGGCGCCTGCCGGACACCCGCACGGGACAGGTGAGCTTTGAAGTACTTTTTTAGCCAGTACAAACATTTTGTCATGCACCTGCTGGCCCCTCTGGGCGGGCCGCTGGCTATTCTTGTTCTGACCGTGGTGGATGCGGCTGCCCTGGGCATTCCCCTGGATCCGGTAGTGGCTTTCTATGCCTACACCGACCGGCGGCGAATTCTTCTTTACATCCTGCTGGCCTCCATCGGCTCGGCCGTAGGAAGCTTGGTGCCCTATTTAATCGGATACAAGGGAGGCGAGGCCCTGGTCGTTAAGCGGATCGGGCGGCAGAGGTTCGCGCGTGTGCATGGCCACGTGGAACGCTATGGAATATGGGCCTTGATCATTCCATCCATGCTGCCTCCGCCGACCCCTTTCAAATTGTTTGTCTTCTGCGCCGGCGTGGCCGAGATGAGCTGGATAAAGCTGGTCGCCTCCATCCTGGTGGGCAGGCTGATGCGCTTCACCATTCTCTCCGTGCTCACCATCCGGTTCGGACCGCACATCGTAGACGTCTTCCATAACATCATCTTCCGGCACTGGGAGATCGCTCTGCTGGTGGCCGCAGCCGCCGTCCTGATCATCGCCGTGCTTGCGCTCCGCCGCCGCTCCCATATCGAGGAGCCGGTCCACGTCAGCGAATCAGGGGTTAGGGATTAGGGGTTAGGCTCTCGCGTTTCAAACGACAAAAATAACCACAGAGTACACAGAGGAATATGAATTCAAATTCTGCTTTTTTCTCTGTGTTCCTCTGTGAACTCTGTGGTTTGTTTTTTGAAACTCAAATCCCAAATCCCAAATCCCTAATCCCTATTCCCTGGTCCTCTGGCGGCGCTTCTCCTTTCAGCACGCGCGCCACTCCGCGGACGATGCGCCGCATTGGCAGTTCGCCCCGGTCATCGCTCAGGAACAGCTCCCCAACCTTGTAGGTGCGGTAGTACCAGCGTTTCAGCATGGCCAGGTGCTCCATTGCTTCTTGCGCCGAGCGAAGCTGCGCCGGCGGGACGGAGGCGACCGCCTCCCGCAGCCGCGCTTCCATCGACTGGGGAGCTGCGGAGCTCACGGCAGTCGCCGTAGCTGCGCCCGCTGGGGTGAATGCCGCGAGGGCCGCTGGCGCGAAGGTGATCGGATCGGAAATTCTTCCTTCTTCGATGCGGAACAGGGCAACGGCTCCGGGCTGGGCGGAGGGCTGGATCATCAGGCCGCGCAGCCGGTCCAGGCGGCGTACGATCTCCGGCAGCTCGCGGGTAAGCGCCTGAATGCGTTCGAAGCGCGCGTGCGTGGCCGCCGCGGTCTCGAATTCGAGCTGCTCGCTGGCGCGGTCGCGCTCGGCGGCCACGGCCTGCAGAAGCGAGCGCCCGCCGCTGGCCAGAAACTGTTCCAGTTGCGCCACCTCCTCGGCGTAAGCTTCATCGGTACACCCGCGGAAGCAGGGCGCCAGACACATTTTCATCTCCGAGTAAATGCAGCCCGGGAAGGCCGGATCAGGGTCCAGCTCCTCTATGCACCGGCGCACCTTGAACAGGTCGAGGGTGTCGTTGGCAAACTTCTCCGCCGCAGCGCGGGTTGGAAACGGCCCGTAGTAGGCAGATCGCGTCGGAGCAAACGCAAACGCGCCGTCAGCAGCGGACCGCCTGCCGTGCAGTCCGGCAATGCGGGTGGTAATGACCAGGCGCGGGTAACGGTTTTCCAGAATGAGCCGCAGCAGAGGCGCCGGGCGCAGCCGCAGCCGCTTCTGATAAGCCTCGGGGAACTCGTGGCGCCAGAGCTTGTAGAGCAGAAAGCCCGATTCGAAATCGGAGCCCGTGGGCGAATACTCCAACCAGCGCACGCGGTGACGCAGGTTCAGCCTTGTGCCCCACATCTGCCTGTCGGTGGCAGATGTGGGCATGGTGGTATTCGCAGGCTGCGCCAGCAGGCGGCGCGCGCGCCGGCGCAGGTTGGCCGTCTTGCTGATGTAGGCCTCCGCCTGCGCCTGCTCACCGCGAAGCGCAAACACAGCCGGAGCGGACGGCAGTTGCTCAAAAAACTGCTCGTCGCTTTCCGGATGGAATTCCAGGCGGTAGCTCAGCACGATATCGCACCCCAGAAACCCAAGAACAGGCTTCCATAGAGGAGAACGTGCCCCACATCTGCCGTAGTTAGCAGATGTGGGAAGGCAGAGTTGTCCTCTGTCCCGTGGACCCCGCTGGCTAGTCTAACCTAACCTTTACCTAGGATTTGTGTTCCGCAAGCTTGGCCGCCTTTTTCTCGCTGTGAGCGCCCAGCCGCAGGTAGGCCATGTAAACCACTATGGCCACGTTGATCAACAAAACCGTCAGCCTGACGCCGGTATGCTTATGGGCCAATCCGGCGATTTCGAACGGAAGATAGGCCGCGCCCGAGATCAGCGCCAACCATTCCGCCCAGGCGCGCTCCCACCAGAGCCCGTAGGCTTCGACGAAGCGCAGGGTTGGGTAAGCAAGGAAAGCGGTGAGTACGGTGAGATGATTTGCCTTCTGCAGACCGGCGGCGGCGCGCAACAGCAGCACGGAGATGTGCCAGTCGGGGTTAAGGTGCAAAAGGTGAAGCAGGTCTTCAGCGATGTCCTCAATTCCCAGAGCATGGCGGGAGAGCGAAAGCAGCGCCAGGCCGGCCAGCACCACCAGCAGGCCTTTGATAAATTCCAGCGCTGCCACGCTGCGCAAGGCCCGCCGGTTGGCGTCAGCGTGTTCGGAGGGTGGCTTCATGTGCGCTTTCTTGCAAGTCTATCCGTTTATCACCGGGCAACGCGCCCAGTGCCCGGGGCTTACCTCCAGCAGCGGAGGAAAAGCGGTGGCGCACTGGGCGATGCGGAACTCGCAGCGAGGTTCGAATACGCATCCTGAAGTCAGGGCGGAGGCCGAGGCCGCAGCCCCTGCGATCGTTCGCAGCGGCTGGCGGCGATCGCTGGCCAGGGTAGGAACCGAGGCCAGCAGGCCATGCGTATAAGGATGCGCCGGACGCAGAAACAGTTCACGCACCGGCGCGCTCTCCACGATGCTGCCGCCGTACATCACGGCGACCCGCTGCGCCACCTGCGATACCACGGCGAGATCGTGCGAGATGAAGAGCATGGCCAGGCCGAGCCGCTGGCGAAGCTGCGCCAGCAGCTCCAGGATCTGTGCCTGTACGGTGACATCGAGCGCGGTTCTGGGCTCATCGGCAACCAGCAGCGCCGGGCGGTTCACTATGGCCATGGCGATCATGACGCGCTGCCGCTGGCCGCCCGAGAGCTGGTGCGGATAATCGCGCCAGCGCCGTTCCGGCTCCGGGATTGCCACTTCGCGCAGGGCCTCGATGGCGCGCCGGCGGAGCTCGCTCGCGCTCAACCGCTGCTCGCTGTGTGCGGCCACCGCCTCGGCAATCTGGTCGCCGATGCGCATCACCGGGTTCAAAGCGGTCATAGGCTCCTGGAAGATCATGGCCAGCCGCGAACCGCGCAGCTTCCGCATCTCGGCGGCCGGAAGCGCGAGCAGCTCGCGTCCTTCCAGGCGTATGTAGCCGGCGGCGCGCGCCGATTCCGGCAAAAGGCCCATCACCGCGAGCGCGGTAACCGATTTGCCGGAGCCCGATTCGCCCACCAGACCCAGCACTTCGCCGGGCGCAATCTCGAAGCTCACCTCGCGCACCGCGGCCAGGCGCCCATGCGGCGCCGGGAATTCAACCTCAAGCTGTTGGACCGCGAGCAGGGAAGACATCCCATTAAATGGTATCGCAGTCTCCACAACGGGTCTTAAATGTATTGCGGATTGAAGATTTAAGATTGCAGATTTAGACAGCACGGCTGAACCTGCAATGCCTGCCAATCTTCAATCTGCAATCTTCAATCTTAAATAGCTCGACTCAGGCGGGCTTGATCTTGCGTTCCCAGGGGCGCGTGGGGCGGGAA